>DASRHD010000149.1:0-2888 GCA_035650695.1 Opitutaceae bacterium | reverse complement strand
GAGCCGCGGGCTTTTTTCAACCCAGGGCGGCGAGCGCGGCCTGGTATTTTTTCTCCCGCTCGTGCGGGCCTGTGACCGTAAACTTCAAGTCGCGCAGCAGGCCGTCCTTCAGTCCGTAAATCCAGCCATGCAGGTTGAGCGGCTGGCCGCGCGCCCAGGCGTCGCGCACAATCGAAGTCTGGCAGACGTTGGCGACCTGCTCGATGACGTTGAGCTCGCACAGCCGGTCACTGCGCGCGTCGTCCTGCGGCAGCACGCTCAGCCGGCATTCATGCTTCTCGCTCACATCCTGGACGTGCCGCAGCCAGTTGTCGGCCAGGCCGACGCGTTCGCAACGCAGGGCGGCGCGCACGCCGCTGCAACCGTAATGGCCGACGACTATGATGTGCTTCACCTTGAGCATATCGACGGCAAATTGAATCACACTCAGACAGTTCAGGTCGGTATGGATGACGACATTGGCAATGTTGCGATGGACGAAGAGCTCGCCCGGCAGCAGCCCGACGATCTCGTTGGCCGGCACCCGGCTGTCGGAACAGCCGATCCACAGATATTCCGGTGACTGCTGCCGCGAAAGCTTGAGGAAAAAATCCGGATCGCGCTGGCGGATGCTGTCCGCCCAGGTCCGGTTCTGGGCAAAAAGATGACCGAGGGTTTCCATGCAGGCCGCCGATGGTTTAGCGCCGGGGATAAAAGTCCATCACGAATCAGGGCTGCTGAATTTTTGGGAACGATTTTTTCTGAACCCAAACGGACCGCCGGTGACACCCACTCATCGAAACCCAAATCAAATTCATGGATACAAATCATCTCACGAACGACCAACCCGGCCATCCCTCCCTGCATGGCGACGAGCACCTGGTGATCCTTTTCACCTTTGTGTGTGCGGCCGCCGCCTTTTTTTGCGCGATTCTTTTTTGAATCCAAACGGCCGGCCGGCGACACTCATTTCCGAACTCAAATCAACTTCCCATGGACCACCCTTACTACTTCGATCACCATTTCTTCCATCTTCTCGTCATTTTCGGCTTCATCATCTGCCTCGCTCTCATCCGCCGTTATTTCTGGTACCGCCAGGAGAAGATGTGGCATGAGACCACCCGACTTGCCCTGGAAAAGGGCCAGCCGCTGCCGGCCAACTGGTCAAAACAGGGCTGGTGCGGCGGACGCTGGGGCTCCTCCTGGGAAATCCGCCGCGGATTGATATTAATCGCCGTGGGCGTGGCCTTGTTCTTCGCCCTGCCGACAGACAGCCGCCTCTGGGGCGCCCTGCCCGCCTTCATTGGCGTTGCCCATCTGCTTTTCGGCCTCTTTGCTGCCCTGCGCTCCGGTCCGTCTGATTCCAACCGTGACCTGCCGGACAAAAAGTGACACCGTCCGATCCCGAACTCATTACCCGCGTGATCGTCAATGGCGATCGCGCGGCGTTCGGAGAACTGGTGCTTCGTCACCAATCTGCCGTGCGGCTTTTTCTCCGTCAACTCACCCGCGGCGACGCCGCGCTGGCGGACGACCTCGCCCAGGAAACTTTTCTCCAGGCCTATCGGGGATTGGGACGCTTTCGCGGCGAATCAGCTTTTTCCACCTGGCTGCTCGGCATCGCCCACAACCACTGGCGCAATGCGCGCCGCCGTCAGCGCGAGATCGCCTGGGAAGCGGCGGAGTTTCCCGCCCCGGAGGAGAACGTGCCCTCGCCCGCCGCCGCCGCCGAACTCAAGCAGGACCTCGCCGCCGCGCTGAAACAGCTCGATTCCGATGAACAAACCGCCCTCCATCTTTTCTATCAGCAAGGCCTCACCCACCCGGAAATCGCCGCGGTGGCCGGCTGGCCGCTCGGCACCGTGAAAACCCACCTCGCGCGCGGTAAAGAAAAACTTCGTCATCTTCTCGCCTCATGGAATCCCCGGACCTGAATCCTTTCGGCGACGACCGGCTCGACGCCCTGCTGCGGACACCGCCTGCCGCACCCCTCGCCGACGACGGCTTTTCCGCCCGCGTGCTCGCCGCCCTGCCGCCGCAGAAAAAACGCCGCCAGAGCTGGATCCGGATTTGCGTGCTGACTACGGCCGCGCTGGCGGGACTGGCGGTGGCGCTGTGGCAGAAAGACGGCGGGACCGACCTGCTGGCACAGTCGGACCACGCCGTCACCGCCCTTTACGACCATCTTTCCGACCCCTCGCTGCTGGTTGCCCTGCTCGCGACTGCCGTCACGCTCTTCTTCGCGACCACGGAGGACGATCCCCCGGCGCTGCAATTGGAATAAGCGACGGCCTGCCGTCACTCCCCGGCGGTGCCGGATTATGCGCTCGCGGTTTGGCGCACCTTCAGGCTGGGTTTTGCGTCCGGCCTGACATGAATTCCAACATGAGCGATCCCCACTCCCTTTCCCGCCGCCAATGGGTCGGCTTCACCGTGCCGGTTCTGGCCGCGTCGTTCGGCGCCGGGCTGCTCGGCGCCAGCCGCGCCGCCGGCGAACCGGCCGCTCCGGCCGCCGAAGAGAAGAATCCTGGTGCACGCGTTTACAATGTCCGTGATTTCGGCGCCAAGGGCGACGGCGTCACGCTCGACACCGCCGCCGTGCAGTCGGCCGTCGACGCTTGCAACCGCGATCGCGGCGGCATCGTGCTTGTGCCGGCGGGCGATTTTCTCGTCGGCACGATTGAACTGAAGAGCGACGTCACGCTCCACCTCGACGCCCAAGGCCGGCTCCTGGGCAGCGCCAGGATCGAGGATTATCACGCTGGCAACGGCATCCCGCGCGCCAACGGCAACATCGTCCTCATCTCGGCCGCTAACGCCGAGAATGTCGCCATCGAGGGCCATGGCACGATCGATGGCCAGGGCGCCAAGTTCTTCACCGGCTACGGCGACAGCACTGGTCCGGGCGA
>DASRHD010000148.1:0-6159 GCA_035650695.1 Opitutaceae bacterium | reverse complement strand
CTCGTCTCGGTCGCGGCGGATCAAACGGCGAAAACCTGGAATGTGGCCACCGGCCAGCTACGGCAGAGTGTGCCGCTAAAGATCGCACCCGACGCCCGGGTGGAATTTTCGCCGACGGATACGCCTTTGCTCGCGGAGGCGGCCGATCACCAAGTCCGGATTTGGAATTACGCGACCGGCCAGGTGATGAAAAATTTGCAGACGGAAGATTCGCCGGGCGCCCTGGCCTTCACTCCCGATGGCAAGACCCTCGCCATCGCAACCGCACCGGGCGCAATCCAACTCTGGAACGTGGCGGAGGGAAAACTGACGCGGCAAATCGCGCCCGACGCCGGCATCCGTTCGCTGGCCGCTTCGGCCACGCTCATCGCCGCGGGCGGAGGCGACGGCCGCGTGCGATGGATTCCGCTCGATGCCCAGGCGCCGGCGCATGACTTTCCCGCGGTATCCTCCGGCCCGATCGCCGCCGTCGCCTTCAGTCCAAAAGGCGACCAGTTCGCCGCGGCCGGTCCGGATGGACTGGTCAAAGTCTGGGATGTTGGCAGCGGCGTGCCGCTCTGTACGCAAAAGGGCCATGCCGCCCCGGTCGCGGCCATCGTTTTCAATCCCAATGGCCAAAAGATGGCCTCCGGTGACGCGGATGGCACCGTCAACTACTGGACCGTTCCGCTGCCGCCGATTCCGCCGGCCGACCTGGAAAAAATCAAGGCTGCGCTGCCGGCAAAGGCGACCGCCGTGCCGAAAAAACCGCGGCGGTTGCTCGTTTTCTGGCGGGCAGATGCAATTCTGCACAAGGGCGGCGTGCCTGCCGCCAATCACGCCATCGAACTGCTTGGCGAGAAGACCGGCGCTTTCCGGGCCGACTTCACCCGCGACTACGCCGCCTTCGATCCCAAGGTGCTGGCGAATTATGACGCCATCGTCATGAACAGCACCGCCCATTTGGTCATGCCCGAGAGCGCCAAGCAGGCCTATCTTGAGTTTGTGCGGAACGGCGGCGGCGTGATCGGGATCCATGCGGCGATCGATACCTTCCGCAACTGGCCGGAGGGCGCGGCGGTCATTGGCGCGACCTTTGGCAACCACCCCTGGCACCCGACCGGCACCTGGGCGGTGAAACTGGAAGAGCCGGATCATCCGCTGCTGCGCGCCTGGGGCGGGAAAAATTTCCGGATGCACGACGAATTTTACGAAATGGGCGATCCCTACACCCGGGCGGACCGGCGTGTGCTGCTGATAGTGGACCTGTCGGACCCGGCCACCGCCAGCGTCACCGGACTGCACCGCAAGGATGGTGACTTCGCGCTCTCCTGGATCAAGCGGTTCGGCCGCGGCCGCGTTTTCTATTGCGACTTCGGCCATCTCGGCGAGCCGTTTCAAAATCCGGCGGTGCTGCAATATTATCTCGACGGCATTCAGTATGCGCTCGGCGACCTGGAGGTTGACGATACGCCGAAGGCGAAAGCACCGGCAGCGACGGCCGGAAAAATCCCCTGAACGATTCCCACCTAACGATCCGGCGACCGCCGGGCCACGCCGGACTTTTTGTATTCATTAATCTGATACGAATCGATCTCCTCCGCATGGGCCTCGCAAAACGCCATCCCCATCTCGTTGAGATAGACCACCTTTTTGACTTCACTGATATTAATCAGACCCTTGGCGAGAAGTGGAGTACACCCTATGAAGTTGGGGGCGCGCGGGCCGATCTGCAGTCCCCATCGCCCGCCGGTCGGCGGAGGAGCCAGGTTCCGTTGATCCCAAAGTTTCGCCAGGATGTTCTTCTCTTCCACGGATAATTGACCGAAATCGCTCGCGACGGATGACGGATTTGCGGGACCGCCCGCGACCGGGCTGGAGCGATCTGCCGAAGCCGGCGCGAAATCTGGAGCGACCGCTTCCGCAGAATCCGGAATGCCCTTGGCGGGCGGGACCGGGACGGTTGCCGGCCCGCTGTCGGCGAGAGACGGCCCGGCAGCCGGACGCGCCGTTTTGAGCGAATAAAATGCGAAGCCGGCGGTTCCCATCACCAAAACGAGCCCCACCCATGAGGTGAAAGAAAACGATTTGGCCGCCTGGACCAGTCGGGCGGCCAGGGAAACGGCGGCATGGGACGCACCGGCATGGCTGAGCGCATGACGGGTGACGGAAAGCGCCAGCGAAGCCGGCACCGCCAGGGCGGACTGAGCCGAGAGCATCGCCGCCAGGGCACTGGCGCTGGAAACAATCCCCCGCCGGGCGAGCTTGGTGCGAAGCCGTTCCAGCGCGCGGCTGACCCGCATGCGGGTGGCATCGGCGCTCAGCGAAAGGATCGCGCCGACCTCGGCGAAAGTGCGGCCTTCAAAAAAATGCAGCAAAACCGCATCGCGATCCTGTTCGTTCAAGAGATCCATGACCTCGTCGAGGAACGGTTCCAGGCGGTCGGTCGAGACGGATGAGGGCGGATCGAATTCATGCATGGTTTGTGCCTCCTGCTCGCGGACGCGCCGCCGCCGCTCGGTGCGCACGGCCTGGGCCGCGGCAAAGCGTGTCCCCGTGTGAAGCCAGCCCGCCAGGCTTGGATGGGCTTGCAGTGACCGTGCCTTGCGCGCGAGATCGGTGAATACGGTTTGGGTGACATCCTCGGCGACGTGGGTGTTGCGGCCCACCCGGCGCAAAGCGGCGAGATAAACCATGCTGACATGACGCTGCACCAGTTCGGTGAAGGCCGGTTCCGAACCTTCCTCGACATAACGCCGGAGCAGTTCGCCATCAGAAAGCATGGCGGTAGATAGCAGCCGGCCGCGGATCGAGCGAACAACAAATGCGGCCGTCCTTCGGCAGGGAAGAGCCCGATCCGGGTCCGGTTCGCTTTTGTCCCGGCCGGCAGCTACAAATCAGAACGCCGATCAAGTGGCGACGGAAGATCTGGCGGCGCAGGTAAAAATCGACCTGCTCACCGCATCTGACAGAGAACAGTTGGAAGCAAAATACCGCGCTCATCCGTCGCATCCCAAGACCAAGATAGAGAAGACGCCTAGTCTTGGTGTATTATGGGCACATCCGGGCAGCGGCGCCCTAGCTTACGTCACCGTCGACAAAGACGGACGCGCGACCGACATCTATGTCGCCGATTGTTCCAGCAAGCCCATTGCCCAGTTCATCGCGCTGCACGTGATGTCCTGCCACTTTTCGGGGCTCGGCGAAGAAGCGCTGGTCAAAATCCACTATGCTTCGAAGAACCGGAGGGTTGAGGAAAAAATTGTGAACTGAGGCCGTCGGAAATTCATCGTTGGAAAAATCGCACTTAATTTTTGCCGTGAAAGGGTGTTCGGTTTCGCATCCGCCGGCTGCTCATAATGTCAGGCTTGGCAAACGACGGTCGTTCGCCGGGCCAGCTTTTCCAACTAAACAGGACGCCAGCGCGGTCAGCCAAATCAAGACTCACCTGGCATATCCATAAAATGACGCCATCCTGGCGCCGGCGCGATCCATTCAGCGGCGTCCCGTCCTGCTTCATCTGTCATGGGAGTTAGCTGATCAACCCCTCCAGCATCTCGTCAGGGAGCTGGCGGAGTGAATTGAGCCAGGTCGAAGATCCCGAGCGATTTTTCGATGGCCGCCACTTTGTCCACCATCATTTCGAAACCGTCCTCGCCAAATTTGCGCCGCTCCTCCTTTTCGAAGTCTTCACCCAGCGAATCGTATTCGTGCTGAGACACGAGTTTGCGGAAGGCGGGGAAAAGCACGGTGTCCTCGCGCGCCTCGTGCGGGCTGTACATCCGGATAAATTGCTGCAGCGCGGCCTTCAGCCGCTGACGGTCAGATTCGCTTTTGAGCGCGGCGAAGCTCGCCTCAGCCTGCACCTGGTCGGTCAGGCGCCGGCCGGCTTGGTGCTGCTGAATCAAGGTGGCGACCAGGTCGGGCAGTTGACCGGCCTTTTGGAAACGCGGAAAAAGATAGTTTTCCTCCAATCGTTCATGGTAGTCCTCGATGAAATTGCGGATGATGCCGGCAGAATCGGCCACCGCCGCAGGCGGCACCTCCGCGCCGGCGCCGAGCCGGCGGACCAATTCGTCGTAGACGAGCAGGATGCGCTTCAAGACTCCGTGCTCCCGCATCAGGTCTTCCCCCGGCGCGACCTCCTCCTCTCCGCTCCGGCAGCCGGCCGCAACGGCCAAGCCGCCCGCCGCAAGCCAGCCGGCCGATCGCAAAAAACCGCGGCGATCTGAAGACGAAAACATGACAACGGGCCGCGGCTTTTGATCGCCGGTGCTCAGGCTTTTCCGGCCTTCCGCCATGCCGGCTCCTGATGACGATCGTAGTCCTGGAAGGCGGTGCGCAGGCCGCCCAGCACTTCCGCGGATGTTTCCAGCAGCGCCTGAAAATGCGCCTCGGATACCCGGCTGATATCGGCCCGCATGTGATCGATCATTTCCGCCAGCCGAGCCTGCAAATGCTCGGAATGGACCGCCGGATCGTTGGAGTTTTCATTTGAATCGTTCATGCCGGAAGCTAGCAGCAGGAGTTCATTTTCGACATCGGGCGGCCGGCCTAAACCGCCACCGGGGGTCGTCCGGCGGTCAGCGGGGCGGAGTCTGGTCCGCATTCAGGGTGGACCGCGCCGGTTTCTCCAGGCATAGAAGTCGGCGCCATTTTCCGGTATGCCCCCCGAATCGACCTCTCGCGACCCCTCGCCTATTTCGGCGCCGATTGCATCCGCACGACCAGCCGGCCCGTCGCTGAACGGTTGGATTCTTGCCGCCGCGGTTTTTGCCGTCACGCTGCTGGCCTATTGGCCGGCGCTGCATGGCACGCTGATCTGGGACGACGACATGCATGTCACGCGGGCAGGGCTGCGTTCGCTGCAGGGCCTCTGGCTCATTTGGTCCAACCCCCACGCCACCCAGCAGTACTATCCGCTCCTGCACAGCGCCTTCTGGTTGGAACACCGGCTCTGGGGCGACCAGACGGCCGGCTATCATCTTCTCAATATCTTGCTGCACGCCGCCGATGCCTGCCTGCTCGCGCTGATCCTGCGCCGGCTGGCCGTGCCCGGAGCATGGCTGGCCGCCTTCGTTTTCGCCCTCCATCCGGTCTGCGTCGAATCGGTGGCGTGGATTTCGGAGCAAAAAAACACGCTCTCCACCGCTTTTTATCTGCTCTCTGCCCTGGCCTATTTTCGCTTCGATGAAAAGCGCTCGTCGGGACCATACGCCCTGGCGTTGTTTTTCTTCATCCTCGCGCTTCTGACCAAGAGCGTGACCGCCACGCTGCCGGCGGCGTTGCTGGTGGTGTTCTGGTGGCGGCGCGGCCGCCTGTCCTGGCGGCGCGACGTGCTGCCGCTGGTGCCGTGGTTTGCCGTGGCCGTGATGTCAGGCCTGTTTACCGCCTGGGTGGAGCGCCACTTGATCGGCGCCGAAGGCACAGCCTACAATTTGACCTTGGTGCAGCGCTGCCTCCTCGCGGCGCGGGTGATTTGGTTTTATGCCGGAAAGCTCATCTGTCCGGCCGATCTGATCTTCATTTATCCGCACTGGGAAATCGACGCCGGCGCCGTCCGGTCGTGGCTGCCGCTCACGGGCCTGCTGGCGGTGGCGACGCTGCTCTGGCTGGCGCGGAAACGATCGCCGGGACCCCTCGCCGCGTTCCTGTTTTTCTGCGGCTCGCTGTTTCCGGTTCTGGGATTTTTCAACGTTTTTCCCTTCATTTATTCCTACGTGGCGGATCATTTCCAGTATGTCCCAAGTCTTGGCGTGATCACGGCTCTGTCGGCGGGCGCGACGATCACTTTCGACAGGCTGGCGCCGGGTCAGAAAAAAACCGGCTGGGTGCTGGCCGCCGGCCTGCTCCTGGCCCTCGGGTGGCTGACGGCGCAGCAAAGCCGGATGTATCGCGACTCGGAGACGGTTTATCGCACGACCCTGGCCCGCAATCCCGCCTGTTGGATGGCGGACGATAATCTCGGCGCTCTTCTGATGGACCAGGGCAAAAACGCCGAGGCCGAAGCCCACTACCGGCACGGACTGCTGCTCAAACCGGACAACCCCAACCTTCATCTTAACCTCGGCGCCCTCTGGTCCAGAACCGGGCGAAGGGTGGAGGCAATTCCGGAATATGAAAAAGCGATCAAGCTCAATCCGACCATGGCCAAGGCCTATCGCGACCTCGGCGCAACCC
>DASRHD010000147.1:0-3339 GCA_035650695.1 Opitutaceae bacterium | reverse complement strand
GACTCGGTGCAGATGCCCTATTTTAGCCGGAACGCCCGCGTCGCCCGCTGGACGCTCGATCCGCAAGAGCTCGGCGCTTTCATGGATTTTTGCGTGACATTGAAAATGCGGAATTTTGCCGATCTGCAGACCCGCTTGGGCCGGGGTGAGAAAATTTCCCGGGACGAGTTGGAAGCAAACTACCTGCCGCCGGCCGCGGCCTATGCGGCGGTTCAGGACTGGCTGGTCAGCCAGGGTTTCACTGTCACCTTGGTCGATCCAAACCACGCCAATGTGTTCGCCCGGGGCACCGTTGAGCAGGTTCGGAATGCATTTCAAACGGTCTTTGCCAAAGTCGCCACCTCCGACGGCGAGTTCACTTCCGCCGTGACTCCGCCTTCCCTGCCGGCGGAGTTTTCCGGAGCCGTCCTCGGCGTGATGGGCCTTCAGCCCCACATGCGGATGCATGCCAAGCTGCCCGCGCTCGCCACCCATCCCCACGTCGTCACCATCGGCGCGAGACAATATTTAGGCCCCGGCGACATGATGGCTGCCTACAACGCGCCCTCCACCCTTTCCGGCGCCGGGCAGACCATCGCCATCATCATTGACGCAACCGTCAGCAATTCCGATCTGCAGACGTTTTATTCCACGGTTGGCAGCTCCCAAACCGTCAGCAATATCACGACCATCCTTGTCAATGGCGGTCCGACTCCGACCAGCCAGTCCAATGACGGTGGCGAAGCGGCGCTGGATGTGGAATGGGCGAGCGGAATGGCGCCCGGCGCAAAGATTCGTCTTTACGCGACGCACGACCTGGGTGTCTCGCTCCAAACCGCCATCAATATGATCCTCTCCGATGCGCCGGCCAACAATATCACGGTGGTTGCAATGAGCTTCGGCGCGCCGGAAAGCCAGCCCGCCTCCCTCACCAGTTTCAGCCAGAATTTCGCCTTGCTCGCAGCCGCCAATATCACGGCGATTTGCAGCTCCGGCGACGGTGGCTCCAATCCCAATCCAAGTTCTCCGGGAGACTATGGAACCGGCAACGCACTGCTCTGCGAGTATCCCGCCAGTGACCCGAACGTCACCGGGATCGGTGGCACCCTGATTACGCTTTCGCCTTTCACCTCCACGTACGTCGGCGAATCCGTCTTCAGCACCATCCATTCCGGCAGTGGGTTCGCTTCGGGCGGCGGAGTTTCCACGGTTTTCGGCCGTCCGGCCTGGCAGACCGACGGGGGCTCCGTCCTCGGTGGAAACAGCATGCGTTGTGTTCCGGACGTGGCCGTCATCTGGGAAGGTGTCACCACCGGTGGACAGTTCGAGCCGGCACTCATGATTCAAAATGGCAGCGCCCAAGGCGTCGGCGGCACCAGTCTTTCCTGCCAGATTTGGGCTGGCATCGCCGCCCTGCTCAATCAAGCGCGGGCCAACGCCGGCATGGGGCCGATCGGGGTGCTTGGCCCGGCGATTTACCCGCTGCACGGCACTTCCGCCTTCAATGATATAACGATGGGCAATAACGGCGCTTACAGTGCCGGCCCGGGCTACGATCTTTGCACCGGCCTCGGCTCGCCCAATATCGCCAACCTCGCCGCAGCCTTGGCCGGAACGCCCTCCTCACAAAATTCCGGCGGAAGTACGCCGCCCGCGAGCGCGGCGGCGGGCAGCTCAGGCGGCGGAGGTGGTGGCGGTGGCGCCCCCAGCCTTTGGTTTTACGCCGCGCTGGCCGTGCTCGCCGCCCTACGTCACGCCGTTTGGCGGCGCCGCCCGGTCTCCTAGCCGGGCTGCCTGCCATGCCATCCTTTGCGTCTCGCCGGCTTCCGTGGACGTTCCTGCTTCTGGCCGTCATCGCGCTGGCAATTGAGATTAATTTTTCCGCACATGGCTCGTGGCGGGAGCTTCTGCTCTATGACCGCAGCGCTGTCGCCCGTGGCGAATGGTGGCGCCTTTGGACCGGCCACCTCGTCCACTTCGGATGGCCGCACTTTGTCGCCGACACCGGGCTGTTTGTCATTCTCGGTTTTTTGCTCGAGAACCGGCATCCCGTGCTCAGCCGGGTCGCCCTCGTCTTCTTGCCACTGGTGATATCCGGCAGCCTTTTTTTATTCGATCCGGCCATGGCCCGCTACGGCGGACTCAGCGCCGTCGACCTCGGGCTCCTCGTCTTTCTCGCCTGCGCCGGCTGGCAGAGAAACTGGGTCGACTGGTTCTGGCCCGCAGTTCTCGCCATCTATGTGGGAGAAATCATTTTTGAGGCGACCTACGGCCGCGGACACGGCGGCGGCATGATCCGCTTCGATGATCCCGCCGTCCGCGTCGCCACCGCGGCGCACATTCCCGGCGCCATCTTCGGCTGCCTGCTCTCCTTCGCGACCCGGCGAAAAGAACCGAAACGTTCCCGCCCGGCTTCAGCGGACGGAAAAACGGGATGACCGCAGCCGAATGTTTTTGTTTGCACTCCGGCTCCCGCTCGCGTTTTCCCTTGTCGGCAACAGGGGCTTCGCTCCGGTTGCCTCCAAGGAACCATGTCCCTGACACCCTTTTCCAGCCGGCTGATTGCCGACGTCGGCATTTCCCTCGGTGATGAAGGCAAAGGCCGCCTCATCCCGGAGATCATCGACGAACTGCGCGCCACGCGCACGCCCGTTTCCGTCGTGCTCAAGGTCAATGGCGGCGCCAATTCCGGCCATACCGCCGGAGGGCTCAAGCTCAACCTCCTGCCCGCCGGGGTGGTTGAAAGCTGCGTCCCCCACCTCTGCCTTGGCGCCGGTGTCGTGGCCGATCCGCGCAAGATCTGGTGGGAGACGCGACCGCTGGAGAAAAAAGGCTACTCCATTCTCTCCCGTCTGCTCATCGATGAGCGCACCCTCGTGTCCGATCTCACCCACCGGTTGCTCGACCTCGCCTGGGAGGATTACCGCGTCAATGTCCTGCGGGAGGAGCCGCGCGGTTCCACCGGCCGCGGCATCACCCCGGCCTACGTCGACGAGGTCGGCCAATGGCAGATCACCTTCGCCGATTTCCTCGCCGGACCGAACTATTTCGCCCGCAAGCTCGCCCAGCGGGCCGACCGCGCCCTGCGCACCATCCAGCACGTCTGCCGGGTGAGTGAAACCGCCTGGGGCGAATTTTTCGACAAGCTCACCGCCGCCGAGCAGCGCGCCAATGCCGAGGCGATCGAGCTCGGCGTTTTCGCCAAAAGCGAGTATGATTTCACGCTCTTCCGCGGCGCCGCGCCGTTCACCCTCGATCTCGAGCGCCTTACCTCCGTTTACTGGCAGGCGGGAAGCGCCCTGGCCAAAAACATCGGCGAGGTCCGGGAGCTGGTCCGAACCGAGCTCGCCGCCGGCCACA
>DASRHD010000146.1:0-7490 GCA_035650695.1 Opitutaceae bacterium | reverse complement strand
CCGGCTGTGGGCCGCACTCAAAGCGGAAGGGCACACGCCGCGTCAGATTGTCCATTTGTGGAATTACGGACCGAAACGGACGCCGATCGCCACGGTTGATTTTGAAAACGCGGTGGAGGCTGGCGCGCACGGCCTCGTCTGTCTGGGCCGGGCTCTTGCGCGCGGCAGAAAAGAGGACGATGCCGGGCATCTCTGGGTAGTGACAAATCACGCCTTTGCCGTGCAGGCCGGCGAAGGCGTGGCCTGCGAGAAGGCTGCGCTTTCCGGACTGCTAAAGACCCTGCCGCAGGAAATTTCCGACCTGGCCTGCACCCAGGTGGACCTGGAGGGAACGGAAGTTTCCGCTCAAGCCGATCAGTTGTGCAGTGAGTGGCGCGACGCGGAAGCTCCCGCCGAAATCGCCTATCGCGCCGGTGTCCGTTACCGGTCGTGGCTGGCCGGCGTTGACGCATCGGAGGCGACCGGCGAACCCGGCCTGGTGGTGGGCGGATGTTATCTTGTCACCGGCGGCGTGGGCGGAATCGGGCGTGAAATCGCCCGCTACCTTGCCAAGGAATTTCAGGCGCGGTTGTTGTTGGTCGGTCGTTCTCCGGCCGAAATGGTGGAACCGCAACTGCGCGACCTGCGAAGCCTGGGCGGGGAGATTGTCTACGCCACGGCCGATATTACCGACCAGGCGCGGATGAATTCGGTGATTGCGCAGGCCGAGGCAGGGTGGGGACAGTCCCTTGATGGTATTTTTCACCTGGCAGGAATTCTCGAGACGCATCCGCTGACGGAGGAGACGCCGGAAACACTGAGGCGCAGCCTACAGGCCAAGACCACCGGAGCCTGGGTGCTGCACCAGATCGGGCAAAGGCGGCCCGGCCTCTTGATGGTGAACTTTTCGTCGCTCCTCGGTTATTTCGGCGGCTACCGCTACGGAGCTTATGCCGCCGCGAACGCGCTGCTGGAGGGGCTTTCCCAGCATCAGCGCTCGCTGGGCTGGCGCAGCTACTGCCTGATGTGGAGTTCCTGGTCCAACACCGGCATGAACCGCGGTGGAGCGGAAGAGGAGGCGGCCACCCAGGCGAAGGGATATTTCTCGCTCACCCTGGCCCAGGGCATCAAGGCGCTCGGCTTCGCCCTGCGCGCCAATCATCCGCAACTGGTGATCGGCCTCAACGGCCGCAATGCGAACATCCGGCCGTATCTCGAGTCGCCGCCGGCCGAGATTTCCATCGGCGAAAACGAGTGCGTCGAGCCCCGCACTGACACGGAACGCAAGCTGGTTAAAATCTGGCAGGAATTGCTCAAACGTCCGCGCCTCGGAATCGGAGACAATTTTTTTGAAATCGGCGGACGGTCGCTGATGGCGGCGCGAATTTTTGCCCAGATCGAAAAAGCTTTCGGCCGCAGTCTGCCCCTTGCGACGCTTTTCAAGGCGCCAACCATCGAGCAGCTCGCCGCCCTCATCGATGGGGGCGCCCCGGGCGCTTCGTCGGTCTGTCGGGTGGAGGCTCTGCAGCGCACCGGCTCGCGGCCGCCCTTTTTCTGCATTCCCGGAGGAGCCAGCGACATCATCGTTTTTCGCCCGCTTTCCGTCCTGCTCGGATCCGACCAGCCATTTTACGGCCTGCAGGCGGAGGGGCTTGACGGCACAAAAACGGACACGCCGGTCATTCCCATCACCGAGCTGGCCGGTCACTTCATCAAGGAGATGCGGGCCATCCAGCCCGAAGGTCCATATCAGCTCGGCGGACATTGTTTCGGCGCGCTTCTGGCTTACGAGATTGCCCGTCAACTGCACGCCGCGGGCCAGCGCGTGTCGCTGCTCGCCTTGCTCGATCCGACCGCCACCACCTCGCTTGACCTGGGAGTCTTCCGCTCGCTGCGGGCCAAGTTTCTTTTCTTCCTCAAGCTCTACCGGCGGATGAGCCTGGCGGATAAGATCAAGTTCCCCTTCGTCTTCGTCAGCTATTTCATCAACCACAAGGTGGTCGCCAGTCAGCGGCTCGATCACACCATCGAACGGTTGAAAATCCTGCACGAAGGTTATGCCTTGAGACCCTACGCGGGCCGGGTGGACTTGTTTTTGGCGACCGATTCGCGCCATGAATTTGAGGGAAGCGGCGATTCCCGCCTCGTGCTGGGGCGTTTGGCCGAGGGTGGCAGCGAGACGCACTGGATCGAGGGCAACCACCATACGATGCTGCAGGAACCGCAAGTCCGCGAGCTGGCGGAAAAGCTCGTGCGCCTCCTCCAATCCAAATCATCGTCCGCCTGATTTTTCATCATGAACATCGAATGCCCAACCGAAGTTTCTCCACCTGCCGGCCTTTCCGAAGTGGACGGGGGCGCGCTGTCGCTGCCGGCGGGCCATCCGGCCAGCCTGGCGGAGGCGTTGGAAAAGACCGCCCGGGAATATCCCGCGCACGGTGTCATCTGCTTGGACGGCGCCGGCGGGGTGCAGGAGCAGAATTATCCTGAGTTGCTGGCCGAGGCGGCTCGCCTGCTCGGCGGTTTGCGCGCGGTGGGACTCAAGCCGGGCGAGCCGGTGCTCTTCCAGCTGGAAAAGAATCCCGAATTTGTTGCCGCCTTCTGGGCCTGCGCCCTGGGCGGCTTCGTCCCGGTTCCGATTTCGATCGCCCCGACCTACGAGGAGCCGCACAGCGTTCTTTCCAAGCTGCGCAATGCCTGGACCATGCTGGGCGAGCCGTTGACTCTCGCTGGATCGAGCCTGGCTCCGCGGTTGCAGGCTTTCGCCGGGCGCGAAGGCCTTGCCGGCTTCCGGGTCGAAACGCCGGAGGCCCTCCGCGTCCACGCCCCGGCCACGACCTTTCACCGCAGTCAGCCGGACGACCTTGCCCTGCTCCTGCTCACTTCCGGCAGCACCGGTCTGCCCAAGGCGGTGCGCCAGACCCAACGCAGCCTTCTGTCCTGGGCGGCGAGCACCGCCGCCGCCTGCCAGTTTACTCCCGCCGACGTATCCATTAATTGGATGCCACTGGACCACGTCGGCGGAATTGTGATGTTTCATCTGCGCGATGTGATCATCGGCTGCCGTCAGGTGCACGCGCCGACCGAGGCGATCCTGCAGCATCCGCTCCGCTGGTTGGAGTGGATCGAGCGCTATCGCGCCACCATCACCTGGGCCCCCAACTTTGCCTTCAGCCTGGTCAACGAACAGGCCGCGGAGCTCGCCCAGCGCCGCTTCGACCTGTCTTCGATGCGTTTTATCCTTAATGCCGGCGAGGCCATCGTGAGCAAGACCGCGCGCCGCTTCCTCTCGCTTTTGATTCCCCATGGCCTGCCGTCGACCTCGATGCGTCCGGCTTGGGGGATGTCGGAAACATCTTCTGCCGCCACCTACTCCCGGCGCTTTACCCTTGAGACCACGAGCGACAACGACCCGTTTGTCGAGGTGGGCGAGCCCATTCCGGGGATCCGTCTGCGCATTGTCGACCAGCGCGATGTCCCCGTGCCGCCGGGAAAGATCGGCCGCCTGCAAATTCGCGGCATTTCTGTCACCGAGGGTTATCACCAGAATCCCGAGGCCAATCAAAAGTCTTATACGGCCGACGGGTGGTTCATCACCGGCGATCTCGGTGTGATCAAGGATGGCCAGCTTTCCATCACCGGCCGGGAGAAGGACATCATCATTATCAACGGCGTAAACTTCTACAGCCACGAAATCGAGTCGGTGGTGGAAGAAATCGCCGGGGTCGAGGTTTCCTTCACCGCCGCCTGCGCAATCCGTTCGCCGGGTGAGAACACGGACCGCATCGCGGTCTTTTTCTCTCCGGCCCCCGGAGCCGAAGCCCGCCTGCCCGAGCTGGTCAAGACGATCCGGTCGGCGGTGGTCAAGGCCGAGGGCGTCAACGTCGACTATGTTTTGCCGCTGGCGAAGGACGCGGTTCCGAAGACGGCCATCGGCAAGATCCAGCGCTCGCAGCTCAAGCAGCAGTTTGAGCGCGGCGACTACGCCGAACTGGTGCGAAAATATTCCAGCTCGGTCAGCGAGCCCGCCTCGACGCCGGATTGGTTTTACCGCATGAGCTGGCGTGATGGCGCGGTGGTCGAGACGGCGCTGCCGGCGGGAGCCTCCCTGCTTTTCTTTGCCGACGATTCCGGCCTGTCGGCTGCCATTGCGCGCGACCTAGTGGCCGCCGGGCACCCGTGCACGCTGGTTGAGGCCGGCCTCGATTTTGCCAAAACCGGTCCCGCCAGCTTCCGCCTCGCACCGGCAAATCTGGATCACTATTCGCAGCTTTTCCGCAGGCTGGAACGCCTCCCTGATTACATCGTGCACGCCTGGACCTACGGGCAGGATGAACGTCAGCCCGCCACCGAGCTGGAGCTGGAGGCCGCCCAGGCCGGCGGCATTTACAGCCTGCTCGGTCTGGCCCGCGCCCTGGCTAAAATCGAGCTGGGCGAGCGGCGGGTAAGGCTGCTGGTCGTGTCCAGCCAAACCCGCGTGGTCCAGGACACGGATCACATCAGTTATGCCAAAACCCCCGTCCTCGGCCTGGTTCGCACCATCCCGCAGGAGTTGGCCTCCGTCGAGTGCCACCATGTCGGCCTTGAGTCGGCTGAGCTTAAAACCAATCCGTCCCGGGTTCTGGCCGAATTGCGCGGCTGGAGCCAGACCGCCGAATCGGCCTGGCGCGGCGGTACCCGCAAAGTTCCCTGCCTGGAAAAGGCCGCTCCCTCCTCCGCTCCGGCCGATCTGCCGTTCAAAACCGGTGGTCTTTATCTGCTGAGTGGCGGTATCGGCGGCATCGGCCAGCATTTTGCTGGTTACCTTCTCCGCCATTTTGACGCGCGTTTGCTCATTGTTGGCCGCACCCCGCTGCCGCCGCGTTCGGAATGGAAAAAGATTCTCGCCGCCGGCGGCCCGGCCGCCGAACGCATCCATGCCTACGTGGCGCTTGAACTGCAGGGTGGGGAAGTGGAATACGTCGCCGCCGACGTGGCCGATCTTTCGGCAATGCAGCGCGCGCTCGACCAGGCCAGCCGGAAATGGGCGCGCCCGCTTGCCGGCGTTTTCCATCTCGCCGGCGTCTACCGGGAGTCACTGCTCGAAAACGAGACGGTGGAGGATCTCGCCACGGTCTTGCGGCCCAAGGTGTCCGGCACCTGGGTCCTGAACCAGCTGGCGAAAAACTTTCCCGGCTGCCTCTTCGTCAATTTTTCCTCAGTTATCAGCCTCTTCGGCAGCCTCTCCACCGGCGGTTACGCCGCCGCAAATAATTTTCTCGACGCCTTTTCCCATCATCAGCGGCAGGTTTGCGGCCTGCAGGCTTACAATTTTCTCTGGAGTTCATGGTCGGGGGTCGGCATGAGCCGCGGCTACGACGATGCCCATGAGGCCCTGCGCATGCGCGGATATCTCTCCATCTCGGCGGAGCAGGGAGTGGAGTCGCTCCTCTATGCCCTTCGTCACGGCCACACCCAGATGGTCGTCGGCATCGACGGAACAAACAAGCATATCAAGGCGCATCTGGCCGGCGATGCCGCCCAAGCTGCCGCTCCGGCCGCGGAAGCGACGAATTATCATGCGCCCCGAACTGAGGTCGAGCGCGCCCTGGCCAAGATCTGGGCCGATATCCTCGGCGTTCCCCGGGTGGGCTTGAAGGATAATTTCTTCGAACTGGGCGGCCGCTCGCTTCTCGCCGCCAAGATGTTTGCCCAAATCAATCGGACCCTGGGCAAGAGCTTGAATATCCCGGCGCTTTTCAAGGCGCCCACGGTTGAGCAGCTCGCGGTGGTGTTTTTCGAACAACCAAAATCCAGCTCGATCAAAATCAGCACGCTGCAACCCGGCGGCGGACGCGCGCCCCTTTATCTTTTTCCGGATGCCGGAATGGAAGCGGCGGTTTTTGCCGATCAAGTGCGGGAACTGGGTCCGGATCAGCCGTGCTTTGTCCTTCAGGCGCGGGCCTTGATCGGAACGTCCGGATCGGGCCAGCCCGCCGATATATCCGAACTCGCCCGCCTCCTGGCCGAGGAGATCGCCGTGAACAATCCAACCAGCCCCTGCGCGCTCGGCGGCCGCGGCTTTGGCACAATTCTCGCCTGGGAAACCGCCCGCCACCTCGCCGCCAAGGGCCGCAAGGTCTCCGTCCTGGCGCTGATCGAACCGCCACCCGCCGCTTTTTTTGCGCGCGAGGATGGCGGCCAGCCCGCCTACCGCCTGATAAAACCCGCCGGCGCCTCCGGCGGAATGTTCGGCCGCCTCTTCAAAAAAAGTTCCGGCAGCGACGATGGCGTAACCAGGGAATTGCGCCAGGCGCGGGAAAGATATGGCGATGCCTGCCTCGGCCCGGCGGTCTGTCCGGTGGCGGTGTTTGGCGCCAACAGCTCACCCCAGCCCTGGCAGGAGCTGGCGCCGTCCGGCTGTCCGGTTTTCCCACTGAATGAGATCGGACCCAAATTGTCCGGCTTGATTGGATCGTGAATTCTGCGCCCGCCATCCTTGAGCGTTCTTCGCCGTCCGAAACCGACGGCGGCCTGCTTGCGCTCGCCTCCGATCATCCCGCCACGCTCCGCGGTGCGCTGGAGCGGACCGCCCGCGCCCATCCCGACCATGGGGTGATCTATCTCGATGCGGCCGGAGAATCGCGCCTGCAGACTTATCCGCAGCTGCTCGAGGAGGCCAGGGGACTTCTCGCCGGATTGCGGGAACGCGGGGTGAAGGCGGGCCAGACCGTCATTTTCCAGCTCGAGCACAACCATGATTTCATTCCCGCCTTCTGGGCCTGCGCCCTCGGCGGCTTCGTCCCCGTGCCGGTCTCGATCGCGCCGACTTACGAGCAGCCCCACAGCATTCTGGCCAAGCTGCGCAACGCCTGGTCGATGCTCGGCCGCCCGCCGGTGCTGGCCGGCGACGCCCTCGCGCCGCGCCTGGAGGCGTTTGCCGGGCGCGAGAAGCTGGAAGGCTTCACCGTTCTGGCGATTGGCCCGCTGCGCCGTCTGGCTCCAGGACAGAGCGCCCATCCGGCGCAACCGGACGATCTGGCCCTGCTGCTCCTCACCTCCGGCAGCACCGGACTGCCCAAGGCGGTGCGCCAGACCCACCGCAGCCTCCTTGCCTGGGCGGCCAGCGCGGTGCAGGCCTGCGAGTTCGGACCGGCCGACGTATCCATTAATTGGATGCCACTGGATCATGTCGGCGGCCTGGTCATGTTCCACCTCCGCGATGTGTTTGCAGGGTGCCGCCAGGTCCACGCCCCGACCGAGAGCGTGCTGCAGCGCCCGCTCGTCTGGCTGGACTGGATCGAACGGTTCCGCGCCACCATCACCTGGGCTCCGAATTTCGCCTACGGCCTGGTCAATGAACAGGCGGCGGAGGTGGCCCGCGGGCGCTGGGACCTGTCCAGCATGCGGTTCATCCTCAACGGCGGCGAGGCGATCGTCAGCCGGACGGCACGGCGCTTTCTGGAGATTCTCGCCCCGCACGGTCTGCCCGCCACGGCGATGCGGCCGGCCTGGGGCATGTCGGAAACCTC
>DASRHD010000145.1:0-13560 GCA_035650695.1 Opitutaceae bacterium | reverse complement strand
AAGGCGCGACGAAGGTGTGCGGCGCAGCGAAGCCCGCCTCCTGCAATCGCTGTGCGCCGAGCTCCACCAGGCGGACCGCCGCAGGTTGCTCCAGTTGATCGAACTCGAAGTAATCATGAAAACACCCGTGTTGCGCAAAATGAAATCCGGCATTCGCTCGCAGATAGGCGACGAGACCCGGATTTTCCTCCATGCGCAGGGTTTCGGACCGGGCGCGAGGTCCAACGGAGAGAAAGCCCTCAAGCCGTCCATCCGGACGCCTTGTATGCGTGCGTACTTCGGGAATCACCGCGAGGTTCACGGGCAGCCCACGGTCAAGCATGGGGCGATAGAGCCGTTCGAGGCAGGCCACCGGAGTCAGGGCGTTTGTGTCGTCGTCACGCAGAATGACATAGCGCATGTTTTTCCTCGATAAGGCTTTCGTAAAGCCGCTTCATCCGGTCGGCGAGAACCTGCGTGTCAAAATCGGCGATGACTCGCTTGCATCCGCCGGCTACCACCCGGATGGCCATTGCAGAGTCCGACCATAATTCATTCACGCGGGAGTGAAACTCCTCCGGCCGATCCAGGTCAAAAAGGAGGCCCGTTTCCCCGTGCTCGATCAGGCTTTCCGCACCAAACGTTCGCGAAGAAATGACGGGCGTGCCCGCCGCCCACGCTTCAAGAATGACCAGACCGAAAGTTTCGGAAGTCGAAGGCAAAACCACCGTCCGGGCTTCTTGGAGAAGCCCGATCAAACGCGGATCGCATGGCGGAAGCCCACCGGTCAGTAAAACGTTCCGCTCCAGACCGAGGAGGCTGATCCTGCGGACAAGAGCTTCCGCGTAACCTTGATCGGTGGCGGCTCCGGCCAGCACGAGAAGCAGCGTGGGATGCTGGCGGATTAATTTGGGCATCTGCTCAATGAGCCATGATTGATTTTTGACCGCGTCAATCCGGCCAACGGCGAGCAGCACGCCGCGTCCTTGGATCTGGGGAAATGCCGCGCGGGCGACCGTGCGTTGATCGTGTTGATAAAATCGCGCGGGCACGCCGTGGGGCTGCACCACTACCCGGCGTCCGGGATGGCGTTCGCGAATCAGTGCACCCTCGTGTTCGTTGCAGGT
This sequence comes from Opitutaceae bacterium, assembly GCA_035650695.1. GTDB lineage: Bacteria > Verrucomicrobiota > Verrucomicrobiia > Opitutales > Opitutaceae > DASRHD01. The sequence continues at coordinate 12,454 of DASRHD010000145.1, read as the reverse complement.
GATGACTGCATCCGCCTCGGACACCAACCTCCTTGTCCGCAACAGGATGCCGCAGAGTTTGCCCCATTCCCAGCTCAGAGCTACAGGAGCATTGAGGCTCCGTCTAAGAGAGTCCGGCAAATCGTACACTCCGCCGTGAGAAGTGAACACAAACGGCAGCCCGCGCCGGTGGGCCACCATCCGGCCGATGGCCCCAATCCGCCCCAGCGCATGGGAATGTATTACAGCCAGGTCGGGTTCCCGCCATAGCGCCCGAATCAGTTCGAACGACATGAGATTTCCTCCCACTGCCACCATCTGGCGCCTTCTTTCAGGCGAGATTCCCCAAATTGGCACGCAGGCATGGAATCGTTTCACCACACATCCCGCCTCCGTCAAAGGGTCGCTCTCCGTGCCCGCGGGAATGCTCGGACAATAAACGACGGAGCAAACCCCGCTTTGATGCAATCCGTCACACAGCCCGTGCAGGGCGGTTTCCGTACCGCCCCATTCGGCCGGATTATATTTGCGCAACACATGGGCGACTTTCATGACGGATCACATATCTACGGTGGACATTGCCGGCCTGGATGGAGTCCGAGCCGCCTTCACCTCCCTGGCCTTCGCCTCAGCCGATTTTTTTGCGTTTTCCTTGTAATAATAGAGTCCCGCCAGAGCACCGATCAGAATGTGAAAAGTGACAAAAATCGGTGTTTGCCGGTAAACCCATTCCGTCAAACTTTGAAGAAAAATTCCCCACGTCCCGAAAAATATCCCCACACCGAGGCGGTGCATTGGATCACCCACGCGCCTTCTCAAAAATCTCGCGCCGGTCTGAAACCAGCGTATCCAAACGAGAGCAAACACAAACAATCCGGGCACACCCAGCTCACCCAGGGTAAGCGCTCCCAGACTGTGCGCCGGTGCGGCGAAGTTGGTGTCGGAGGCCGCCAACCGCTCAGCCAGGGAGTGGATTTTATCGTAGTCGCCGTAGCTAAAGCCCTCCCTCGCGCCATAGGTCTTGCTGACCCCATAAGACCAGTTGTTTAACCCGAGTCCAAAAAAATGATCCGCCACGATCATCTTGGCCCAGCGCAGATAAACGCCCCGGCCTTCATTTCCCGCATCTGCATCGAGATACTCCTCGGCCAGGGTGGCCTCGCCATAGCGGGCCATCAATGGCTTCCAGAAAACACCGAGCAATGCGGCGGCTCCGGCCGTGATCGCTAAAGCGAGGACTAGTTTTTTGAGGGTGACTCGCCACGAAACACACCAAGCCGCCGTGCCCAGCACAACGAGTCCGAAAATCGGAACCCCGGCGCGGGAAATCGTGAGCATTATCGTAAAGAAGGCCACACCGAGCCCGATAAAACTCATTCGACGAAGCCATCGCGGAAAATCCGCCACCGCCGCGGCTGCCAGCACCGGGCCGACGAGACACAGGTACATCGACAGACTGTTCGCGTGATCGAGGCTGCCGTTCACACGGTCCATGCCCCACCAGGCCCGCTGCTTGAGTCCCATGACCCCCTCCAGACAGACCGCAAAGACAAGTCCCAGGACCAGCCACCGCAGCTCACGCCTCGTCCGCACGAATGAAGCTGTGGCGAGAAAAAAAACGGCTCCGCGCACGATTTTTGAAAGCTCGAATGCGCCAAAAATTTTCGGCTCGGAAATCAAGACTGAAAAACAGCAATACAAGAAATACACTCCCATTATTCCAAGACCGGCGGGCCAGTACCAACGCGGGCCGCGGTAACGCGGAACCAGCAGCGAGGCCGCGAAAATGCTGATGGCGAGGATATCGACCAGGGAAATCTCGATGCCGAGCGTCGTGCCGCGGTACCACGCGTGGCTAAAAAAATGCACGTCCATCCGTTCCGTCATCACGGCTCCGGCAACCAGCAGAAAAAACATGACGTCCCGCGCGCGCTGCGCAACGGAGGCCATCATTACACCGGCGCTGGTAAGGAGGACGATTAGGACCGCTGCAATAATGTGTTTGATTTCCATAGACTGACCCGCACCAGACGGGCCCGCGGTCCACCTTTGCGGCAGTGTAGTGTCCTTTCCTCCGCACATTGAGTGGGCAAGCACCCCCCTTCGAGACCAGACAACACCCCATGCTTTCCGTCCATCCCCCTGCCTAATCTTCTGCATGAGCGACATGCCGGTCAGCATCATTCTTCGCTCGTTCAACGAGGCCTGGGCTCTGCGCGAGACGCTGCCCGCTTTGCAGGCGCAAGACTACAAAAACTGGGAATTGATTGTGATCGATTCGGGGTCCAACGACGGATCGGTCAACCTGATCCGCCAGGCCGCCCCGCGCCATTTTATCCAGATTTTCCCGCATGATTACCAACCAGGCCGCGTGCTGAATACCGGCATGCGGCTGGCCCGGAACGAGGTGGCGATCTTTCTCAACGCCGATGCCACGCCACAAGGTTCGCGATGGTTGCGGCCCTTGGTCGCAGCTTTGCACGATCCGCAAACTGCCGCTGTATTCAGCCAGCAGATACCGCGGCCGGATTGTCGTGCGGTGTTCGCCAGCGATTATGACCGTTGTTTTGGAGCCGAGCGCAAGCCGGCGGGTCGGGACCATTTTTTCAGCATGGTCAGCAGTGGCATCCGCCGCGACATCTGGGCCCGGCGGGGCTTCCTCGAGTCGATGCAGTATTCAGAAGACGACGAATATGCACGCTGGTGCCGGAGCCAGGGCGGTCGCATCGCCTATTGTCCGGAATCAGTGGTCACGCATTCGCACAATTACACGCCGCGACAGGCTTATAAGCGCAGCTTTGGCGAGGCCTGGGCCTTGAGCGCCATGGGAGCCTCGCCCGCCTCCGCCCCCCCCTGGCTCAAGACCCTGGCGCTGGGCTGGCTGAATGATGTGCGGCGGGATCTTGGCTTTTGTCTCCGCGCGCGGCGGCTGCCGGAATGGCCACACGGCTGGCGCATCCGTTGGGCCCAGCGTCGAGGCAAACTCGCCGGATTCAAAGCTGGTGCAGCGATGCACCTGGAAGGGGCTCATCCATGAAGGCGCTCACTGATTCTTTGCTGCCGGGCCAGCCGTGCCTTCCACTGCAAAAGAGTGGGGTCATCGGTCCGGTGGCCGCTCCGCTTCATTTCACCCTCGATGGAAATGACGAACTCGAAAGGCGTCTTGCAGGCGTCTGCAAGACCATCATGGCCGGCCTTCGCGGGCTCATCCCCTCGCATCGGTTGCAGGCCGTGCTGCTGGGCGGGGGCTATGGCCGTGGAGAAGGCGGAGTCATGCGGACAGGTGAAGACGAACATCCGTACAATGATCTGGAATTCTACGTCTGCCTGCGCGGCAACCGGCATCTCAACGAGCGGCTCTATCATCTGCCGCTGGAAGTGCTGGGCGAGATTCTCACGCCGATGGCCGGGGCGGAAATCGAATTCAAAATCATTTCGCTCGCAGAACTCCGGCCCAGTCGCATCAGCATGTTCTCCTACGATCTGCTCATGGGACATCGCTGGCTGCTGGGCCATGAGGGGTTGATCCTCGGATTTGCCCATCATCGGATCGCCGATAAAATTCCGCCATCCGAAGCCACCCGCCTACTCATGAATCGTTGCTCGGGTCTGCTCTTTGCCCAAGAGCGGCTCGAGCGCGATGAGTTTACCGCCGCGGATGCGGATTTCGTGCAGCGCAATATGGCAAAGGCCGAACTCGCCTTCGGCGACGCCCTGCTCACCGCCCACGGCCAGTATCATTGGAGTTGCCAGGAGCGGCACCTAAGGTTGCAACGGCTGGTTCCCGCCCAACCCCTTCCATGGCTGGAGGACGTTCGAGCCCATCATGCGGCCGGCGTAAAATTCAAGCTTCATCCGGAGCGAAGCACTGCTTCGCGGGCCGTCTTGCAAATGCAACAAAGGGAGGTGGTGGCGCTGGGACTTAAAGTGTGGCTTTGGCAGGAAAAACGTCGGCTGGGCGCCGATTTCACCTCCGCCAGCGATTACGCCGGGAACAGGCTCAACAAATGCCCGGAAACCCGCCGTCACCGGAACCTGTTGGTCAATATTAAAATTGGCGGGCTCCGCTCACTCTTTAAATTCGATTCTTTTCGCCACCCTCGTGAAAGAGTCTTTCGCGCCCTATGTATCCTCCTCTGGGGACATACCGCCCGGGTCCTTCCGCCGCCGCCGGATCGTCCGGATACCGCGCTTCTCGCCTCCACTTCTCCCTTCACAGATCTGGTTGCCTCTTATAAGGCGCTTTGGCAGCGCGTGAACTAACCTCGGTGAAGAAAAACCATCCGAGTGACGGACCTGATCCTCGTTGTCGGAAACTCACCTCGGCATGACGCGGGGAAATCGTGCCCTTCGGACCAGGCTGGGGTACGGCTCGACACTTCACCTATTATGAAATTACATGGTGACGAAGCCTGTGCCGCCACCCACCCCCGGCACGGTATAATCGAGCCATGAAAAAATCATCCAAACTGCCGAAGCGTCAATCGGCTCGTGACGCGGCAAAATTGACTTCCGCTCCGGCGGTGAAAAGCAAGCGGAGCACGGAGCATTCCTTTCCCATCGTGGGCATCGGCGCCTCCGCCGGAGGATTGGAGGCTTTGGTGCAGTTCTTCAAACGCGTGCCAGTGGACAGCGGCATGGCTTTTGTCATCATCCAGCATCTGGACCCGACGCAGAAGGGCATGATGCCGGAACTGCTCCAGCGCTCCACTGCGATAAAAGTGATGCAGGTGAAGGATCGCACCAAGGTCCGGCCGAACTGGGTGTACATGATCCCGCCCAACAGCGACATGTCGCTGCTCCATGGAATGCTGCACCTGCTTGCCCCCGCCGCGCCCCGTGGACTGCGGCTGCCAATCGATTTCTTTTTCCGCTCGCTCGCCGCGGATCAGAAGGAGCGCAGTGTCGGCGTCATCCTGTCCGGCATGGGCAGCGACGGTACGCTGGGGCTCAAGGCCATCAAGGAAAAAGCCGGCCTGGCGTTGGTGCAGGATCCGGCCACGGCAAAATTCGATGCCATGCCGCGCAGCGCCATCGAGGCAGGATTGGTGGATTTTGTGGCTTCGGCCGAGGAACTGCCGGGCAAGCTCATCACCTACCAGCGGCATTTGCCGCAGATCGGCAAGTCGAAGCTGCTTTTGGAGCAAAAGGTCCAGAGTGCCCTGGAAAAAACCGTGATCCTGCTCCGCTCCCATACCGGCCACGATTTCACCCTTTATCGCCGGAGCACACTGTACCGGCGTGTCGAGCGCCGCATGGGCGTCCACCAAGTGCCCAAGATCGACGCTTACGTGCGATATTTGCAGGAGAATCCCCAGGAGCTTGGCATTCTCTTCAAGGAACTGCTGATTGGAGTGACAAATTTTTTCCGTGACCCCGCAGCCTGGGAAAAGCTGGCGAAAGAGGCGCTCCCGGCGTTGCTTGCCGCCAAGCCTGCGAATGGCACGCTAAGGGCGTGGGTGGCGGGGTGTTCGACGGGCGAAGAGGCGTATTCGCTGGCCATGGTGCTCACCGAAGCACTGAAGCAGATGAAGTCTGCGAAAAATATTTCCGTGCAGATCTATGCCACCGACCTGGACAAGGACGCCATTGACAAGGCCCGTCAGGGCTTTTTTCCGGAAAACATCGTCGCGGATGTGTCGTCCGCTCGACTGACCCGCTTTTTCGTCAAGGAAGAAGGCGGCTACCGGGTGAACAAACAGATCCGGTCGATGGTGGTCTTCGCACCGCAGAACCTGATCATGGATCCGCCGTTCATCAAATTGGATATTCTGTGTTGCCGGAACCTGCTGATTTATCTGACCCCGGAATTGCAGAAAAAACTTTTCCCGCTTTTCCACCACAGCCTGAATCCCCGCGGCGTGCTGTTTCTCGGCAGTGCGGAAAGCATCGGCGATTCCGCCCATTTGTTCACTTCACTTGCGCCTAAGGAGCGGATTTTTCTACGGAAAGAATCCGCTCTGCCGGACAACCAGCTGGATTTTCCCGCCGTGTTTGTACCGTTTCCGGCGAACGAGCCGGATAGCCCGCCGGCGTCACGCCGCTCCGCTCCCAGTCTCCAGGCGCTGGCGGATCAATTGCTCCAGGCGCGCTTTGCTCCGCCGGCGGTGCTCGTCAACAATCAGGGCGACATCCTCTACGTCAGCGGCCGGACCGGCAAATATCTGGAACCGGCGGCCGGCAAGGCCAACTGGAACATCATCGCCATGGCCCGCGAGTGGCTGCGCTACGATCTGGCCAATGCCCTCCAAAAAGTGCACCGGGAAAAGGACACGGTCACCGTCCGGGGCATCAAAATCGGGATCGATGCCGACGGAAAGTCGGTGGACCTCATGGTACAGGCGCTCGAAGAACCCAAGGAGTTGTTCGGGCTGGTGCTGGTCGTGTTTTTTGACACCGTCATTCCGGCTGAAGCAAGCCGGGGAGACCGCACCGACAAAACCCCGGTCCGCAGTGCCCGGCAGAAGGAGCTGGAGGAGGAACTGCAACACGCTCGCGAGGAGGCCCGGGCGAACTGCGAGGAGATGCAGACCTCGCAGGAGGAGCTCAGGTCCATGAACGAGGAGCTGCAATCCACCAATGAGGAATTGCAGTCCACCAATGAGGAACTCATGACCTCAAAAGAAGAGATGCAATCGCTCAACGAGGAGCTGCAGACGGTGAATGCCGAGCTGCAGGCTAAATTGGAGGAGCTTTCCGGAGCGAACAACGACATGAAGAATCTGCTCAACAGCACGGACATTGCCACGGTTTTCCTCGATAACGATCTCCGCGTGCGGCGGTTCACCCTTCAGGCGAAAACCATCATCAAGTTGATCCCGAGCGACGTGGGCCGGCCGATCACAGACCTGGCCTCCGACCTGCTCTACCCCACGCTGGTCAAGGACGTCCGCAAGGTGCTGCGGACCCTGGCCTTTTCAGAAAGATCGATCACCACCCACAACGGGCGCTGGTTCACCGTGCGCATCATGCCGTATCGGGCCATGAATAACCGGATTGACGGCGTGGTCATCACCTTTTCGGACATCACCGCGGCCAAAAAGGTGGAGGCCGAACTACGCGCAAAACACGGCGATCTGGTTGCACGCGAGGCGAAGCAGCGCCTCGTGCTGGATCGGGCCCTCGAACATTTGCAGGTCCGGAACGCCAGGCGGCAACCCCGCCAAGGAGAGGGCAAAACAATCAGGAAGGCGGCTGGCACCGCCGGGAAGCACAAATCATGAAAATGCATTCCGATGCCTCGAGAGGCACCAATCCACTGCGCCGGCAGGCTGAACGCCGTCTGCGCGAGCAACCGGCAACGCAAACCGAAACCAAGGCCGACTTGCAACGGATCCTCCATGAACTGCAGATCCACCAAATCGAGTTGGAGATGCAAAATGAGGAACTGAGACAGGCCAAGGCCGAGGTCGACGCAGGTTTGGAGAAATATACAGATCTTTATGACTTTGCCCCGGTCGGCTATTTTTCACTCGATGAACAAGGCCAGATTATGGAGGCGAACCTGACTGGAGCCACCTTGCTCGGAATGGAAAGATCCTGCTTAAACAACCGCCGCTTTCAGTTCTTTGTGGCGCCCCAGAGCCGGCCAGCTTTTAATGCCTTCCTTCAAAAAATATTTTCCGGGCGCGAAAAACATGTTTGTGAAGCCTCGCTCCTGAACGCCGGCCGCACGCCTTTTTGGGCCAGCCTGGAGGCCAGATCCGCGATCACTTTCACCGATGCGCGGAAATGGTGTCGGCTGGCGGTCATCGACATCACGGCTCGCAAGCGGACGGAGGAAGCGCTGCACCGCATCGACGTTCTCGCCGCCACGAACCGACGTTTGGAGAAGGAAATCATCCGGCGCCGGGCGACGGAGATGGCTCTCAAAAAAAGCGAGCAACGCGCCCGTCAATTGCTGGAACAATCGCGTCAATTGCACATAAAACTGCGACACACCTCCCATCAGATTTTGCTCGTGCAGGAAAATCTGCGAAAGCAGATCAGCCATGAGTTGCATGATAAAATCAGCCAGCTCCTGATCGGTATCAATGTCCGTTTGGCTGTCTTCACGAAGACAGCGAAGATCAATCCGCAAGGCATCCAGCGGACCCTCGCCCCTCTGCGCCGGTCAGTGGAAAAGTCGGTGCGGCTCGTGCACCAGTTTGCCCGTGAACTCCGGCCCGCGATGCTGGACGATCTCGGATTGATCCCGGCCCTCAGCGCCTACATCGACGACTTCCCCAAGCGAAAAGGGCGGCAGATTCGATTCACGGCCTTCGTCGGCGTTGAAGCTTTGAACAATGACAAACGGACGGTGCTTTACCGCGTCGCCCAGGAAGCGCTCATCAATGTGGCCAAACATGCGCGAGCCAGCATGGTGAAAGTATCCCTTCTTAAGGCCGGGGGTTGCGTGTGCCTGGAAGTTGCCGACAATGGCAAGGCTTTCAAATTGGCCCGCCTCTCGTCCCCCGAATGGAATAATCGCCTCGGATTGACTGGCATGCGCGAACGGGTGGAAATGGTCGGCGGCCGATTCAGCGTTGTATCCTCACCAGGCAAGGGCACGACTATCCGCGCCATGGTTCCATTTGGAAAAAACAACCTGCCGATAGCGCCCAGTCGGTAGATGACAACCTGTATTGCCCGCCCCCTTCGCGCGGACGAACCCGTCGCGATCGATTTCAACATGCACGGCCAAGTTCGTCCGCAGCCGCCTGGCCTCAGGAGTTGAGCAAAAGGGGGCTGGCCTCCGTGGAAGGAATGTCCGCCGAATCCGCCTTGGTGAGGCGCTTGGACATGAATCCGTGCCATACTCCGTCCGGAGAAAATCTCCGCCAGCCCATCCGTTCATAAAGTCCAATCGCCTTGGGATTATCGAGGTAGACGCTCAGGTGAATTTCTTCGCAGCCATGTTTACGCGCAAGCTCCTCGCTTGCACTGAGCAGTCGCGTGCCCACCCCCCGGCGCTGACAACTCGGATCGACCGCGAGATATTGAATGCCATACGAGCGGCCGGAGTTCTGGCCGGCCGGCGCCGCGGCCAACGGTGGACGGAATGGCGGCAGGAGCAGCCGCAGGCCGTGGACAATCCTGCCGCAAATAAAGGGCTCTACCACCAGCCAGGGATGGGTTGCGATCCGCCACGCGAGGAACCAGGCGTGGCGGCGCACATAAAAGCCCTCTGCAATATGCCGCACCCCGACGAAGCAAAAGCCGGACAGCCGATTTTGCTCAAAGACCCCCAGACCCACTGTCTCGTGCGGACCAGACATCAATGAATCGTAATACCGGCGCGCCGCGGCGCGGCCCAGGCGGCTGACGGCGGCGCGCGGAAAGGCCGCCAGATGCAGGGTGGCGACAGCCGGGAGGTCTTTGGACGTGAGGATGCGAAGGATCATCGCGGGATCGCCGATGCGCCGGCGCTAGCGGCAACATAGTCCGGTTCTTCCGCGCCCGTTGCCTCGGATGTCCTCGCCACTATCTGCCCGTAATCCAGTTTGATGACGCGATCCGCCAGATGAAAGTAACGGTCGTCGTGCGATATGACCAGGACGGCCTTGTGCCTGGCCTTCAGCTCCGGCAGCAACTGGGTATAGAATACTTCCTTGAAAAGCGGATCCTGATCGGAGGCCCACTCGTCGAACAGGTAGAAGGGGCGGTCCTCAAGATAGGCGGTCAGCAGCGCCAGACGCTTTCGTTGGCCTTGGGAAAGATCGGTGGTCGAGAGGGCTCCGTTCCGAATTTTGACTTTGTGGTCGAGGTGCAAGCGGACCAGGTAAGCATCGGCCTGAGCATCGAGGTTGGTCCGTTCGAGACCGAGGAAGGTGTCAAAAAGATAAAAGTCCGAAAAAACCGCGGAAAAAAGCTGCCGGTAATTATCGCGGTTGTGATCATCGATGATTTTCCCATCCACACGGATTTCGCCGAGCGCTGGTGGGTACAATCCCGTGATGATCTTTGCCAGGGTGGACTTGCCACTGCCGTTGCCGCCTACAAGAAACACGATTTCACCGGGCTGAAAGGCCAGGTTCACCGGGCCAAGCGTGAATGTGTTATCCTCCCTCTCCCCTTGGTAGGCATGGCTGATGCCGGTCAGTTCCAGGCGTCTGAAGGCCGGCGGGTGGCCGTGACGCGCGGCCGGGCTGTGGTCGCTTGATCGGCCGGTCAGGGCGAGGCCGAGCTGATCAATTTTTTGCAATGCCACATTGGCCCGCCCAAAGACCGGAAGCACGAACAAGATCGCCGAAAGCGGACCCATCAGATAGAGCGTGGCCACGACGTAGCTCGTCATCTCATGCGTGCTGACATGCCCCATTCTCGGCATAAAAAAGAGAATCAGGCCGATGAGGGTGAAGAACAACAATTGGCTCCAATTCTGAGCGATAATGAAGCGAATTTCCGCCGCGATATTATAACGCTGGTAGGCGGCCGTAGCCGAATCGACTCCTTCGGTCAGAAACACCTCGCGGCGCTCCCGGTGGAGTTTGAGTTCCTTGATTCCTTCCGTGAGGGCCCTGAAGTGGCGGAATAATTTATCCTCCGCCTCCCGCGCGGACTTCAGGAGAGCAAAGCCGCGATTGACCAGCAAGTGGTATACCCCCGCCCCGAAGGCAATGAGGACGAAGATTGCGAAGAGCATCCAAGGCGAGAGCCAGCCGAGATACACCGCACCGCCGAGCAGAATGGAGAAGTTCACGATGAACGTGGGAATGGAATGCATTGCCTCGGTGATGCTCATCACGTCCTCCGTCAGCGCAACCATCAGGCGCGGCGCGCCGATCTCCTCCAACTGGCGTAGCGGCACGGCGAGGATCTTGCGCACGAGGTCGCGACGCAGGCCGGCCGTACTCCGCTGTGAAAAGCGCGCGAGGCTGACTTGAGCAAGATAGTTCGTCAGCAGCCGCCCCGCTCCCAGTACCACAAACCATCCGAGCAGTGCGGCAACAGGCCGGCCGGTTCCTCCCAGAAGGGTGTTGACCAGGGCAATCAGGCCGGCGTTGCATGCACCACTAACCAAGGCCGCGAGGGCGGTCCAGATCATGGTCTTGCGCGAATAGCGGAAGAGAAAATGAAGGAGATTCATGATGATTTACCCGCTTCCGGCTGAATGGCATCGAGCTGGATCTTCAGCTCGCGAGCCAGCGCCCTGACATAGGGTTCTTCGAGCAAACTCTCGTGCAATCCCGGGATGATCCGAACCACGACGCCGCCCAGCACAAGTTCGCCCCACCCACATTGCCCGTCATAGGAACACTTCAGGGGATGACCCCGTGTGCGCAACAAAATGGCGTTGCCGCCATAAGGCTGGGTTTGATGGTTGATCAGCGCCCGGACATGCGATTCCCACAGACAGCGCTGATCGTTCGACACCGCCGACAGATCCACCAGTTCGTCCACATCGGGCCCGGTGGGACGCACGGGCGACAATCGGAGCCGTTGTGCCACTTTTTTTCCCCCGTTCCAAATTTTCCAGCGCACGAATCGCCATTGCTTCGCCAGATTCCATCGGATAAAACCGGCCGCCCAATGGCCGAGGTTGCGCAGAAATTTGCATAGATAAAGAGGAGTCCAATCCACGCGGTCGTAGCTGGAGTTGGGCGGTGATGAATTCATCAGCGCAAGTAAACCAACCCGCTGCCCCTGCTGATCGAGCAAGCGGGCCATTTCATAGGCGACGTTGCCGCCAAAGCAGTACCCGCCCAAGGCATAGGGCCCTTCCGGTTGAAGGTGGCGCAATTCTTGCACGTACTGCGCGGCCATTTTTTCGATGGTGTCGAACTCTTCCGATTGATCCGGATCGCACGCCTTGAACGCATAGACTGGCTGGTCTGTTCCCAAATGGCGGGCTAGATTAGCATAACCCCACAGCATGCCGCCGCCTATCCCATGGACAAGGAACAGCCGCGAACGACTCCCCTGCGGCTGAATTTCCACCAAGGCAAAACTTGAAGCAGATCGGCGGGACTTGCGCCCTTCATCCAGCATGGCAGCGATCCGACCGACTGAAGGTCCCTGCAGCATGGAGTCCACCGGCAGTTTAACACCGGTTTTTCTTTCGACCTCCATAAGCATGGCAACGCCCTGCAGAGAATCTCCGCCAAGCTGGAAAAAATCGTCGTGCACCCCGATTTGCTTGAGTCCGAGCAGATCGCCCCAGATCTGGCAAAGCAGCTCCTCGGTGGGCGTGCTCGGTGCCAGGTAATCGCCTACCGCGGCCCGCGCTTGCACCGGTGCCGGCAGGGCGAAGCGATTGATTTTGCCATTCGGGGTGAGCTCAAATCGGTTGAGCAACACAAAAATGCCGGGCAACATGTAATCCGGCAGATGGGCCTGTAGATGCGATCGCAACTGCGGAACGATGCGACGTTCGGTGGCGGCCGGCGTTTCCGCCTTCTCCTGCCCCGGCGTTGCCCGGAGCACCACGTAAGCGATCAGCCGCCGTCGTTCACCCGATGCTTCTTTGGGCGCGTTGACGATGGCTTCGCTTACG
>DASRHD010000144.1:0-8252 GCA_035650695.1 Opitutaceae bacterium | reverse complement strand
ACCCGCAGGATGCGGTCGAACTCCTCCTCGCCGATGTCGAGGAAAGGCGTGGGTGAATTCACTCCCGCGCCATTGATGACGACGTCGACCCGCTTCGACCGGGCCAGCACCCCGGCGAGGAGCGCGTCCAAGCCGGCCTTGTCGCTTGCCTCTGCCGCCAGAAAATAGGCCTTGCCGCCCTGGGCGTGGATTTTCTCGAGGCGGGCGCGCGCCTTCTCCTCGTTGCGGCCCACCAGCACGACCTCCGCGCCGGCGCCGGCCAGCCCCTCGGCCATCGCGCCACACAATTCGCCGGTGCCGCCGATGACGACCGCGACTTTGCCGGTAAGTGAAAAGAGGGAGGAAAGATAATCAGTGGGATTCATGGAGGCTTTTATCCAAACCGCGGCCTTCGCCTTGGCAACGCGAAATCGGAAAGATCGCCGCGCTTGCCAGATTGCACTTCGCCCCCACATTCATCGCCGGCCCCGGCCCGCACCCATGTCGCGCATTCCGCTCGAAGACGATTTCAACGACGTCATCAACAAGGCCCAACGCGGCCTCAAGCTCTCCGACGAGGCGCTGGCCCGCAAGGCCGGCGTCAAGCCGGAGCAGCTGGAGGCGGCCAAGCGCGGCGAAGTGGTGGTTTCCGTGCTCCGCCGGCTGGCGCCCGCGCTGCGCCTTGCGCCCGGTCCGTTGGTCGCGCTGGCCCAGCGTGCGTGGTACCCCGAACAGCCGGTCTTCCCGCACGGCTTCGCCATGTTCAACAGCTATTTTCCCCATGAGGGGATCGGCCTGGATATGCGGGTGAACAGCTACCTGGTCTGGGACGTCCGCACCCGCACGGCCGCGGCGTTCGATACCGGCGCCAACTGTTTCCGCCTGCTCGAACTCGTCCAGGCGGAAAAGCTGATCATGCTGTATGTTTTCCTTACCCATACGCATGAAGACCACGTGGCCGACCTGGACCGGCTCGTCACCACCACCGGGGCGGACGTTTGGGCGAGCGAGCGCGAACCGGCGCCGTTCCATGGGGCGCGGACGTTCAAGGAAAATTCCCACCTTCAGCTGGGCAGCCTCGACATCAAAACCCTGCTCACTTCCGGCCATTCGCCGGGCCAGACCACTTACTTTATCACCGGTCTGAGCTGGCCGCTCGCGATTGTGGGCGATTCGCTTTTCGCCAGCTCGATGGGCGGAAGCGCGGATCACTATGAAGAGCAGTATCAGAATAATCTGAAAAAAATCCTCACCCTCCCGCGCGATACGGTGATTGCGCCCGGTCACGGCCCGCTCACCACCCTGGCGCAGGAAAAAAAACACAATCCCTTCTTTGCCCGCTGAACTCGGCACTTGCGGGCGCGGTTTTTTTCCTGCAAGTTCCGCCTTCCCTGCCCGGGCGCGGTAGCCAAGTGGTAAGGCCGAGGTCTGCAAAACCTCTATGCGCCGGTTCGATTCCGGCCCGCGCCTCCAAACGTTTTTGGGAAAGAGAAAGGTCGGGCAGGGCCCGCCTCAGCTGTCTTCGAACCGCACGTTTTGCTCGATGAGGAAAGGTCGGAGCTCCTTCACGCCAAAATCGGCCAGGATCTTGCCCCGCCAGTCGAGGGTCGGAGCCAGGGTCTGGCCGGATTTCCGCTTCATTTCCTCGAACGCCTGGCGGTCTTCGTTCACGTTCTTTTCCCTGTATTCAATACCGTAGGTCATGAGAAAGGAAATGACCTCCTGGCACCAAGGGCATCCGGTTTTGACGTACAAGATGGGCAGTGGGTCGGCCGCCATGGGTTCATTGTCAGGCCGGGCGCGGAGAAGTTCCGGCCAGCCGTTGCGCCGCCGCCGTGCCTTCGTGTCCGGCATCGTTTTGCCGCGCCATTTCCAGCACCTGGGCGAGGTGCAGCGCCTGCCGCCCGGTGGTTTGCCGGATCTGCTCGTGACAGCTGAAGCCGTTGGCGAGAATCAACGTGTCCGGCGAGGCGGCGCGGACCCGCGGGAGCAGGACGCGCTCGCCGCACTGGATCGAGATATCATAATGTTTGCGCTCGAAACCGAAGGCGCCGGCCATGCCACAGCAACCGGCTTCGAGCATCTCATACTCCAGCCCGAGCCGCTGCAGGACCTTTTCCTCCGCCGTCATCTTCATAATCGCCTTGTGGTGACAGTGGCCATGGACCAGCGCGCGCCGTCGGAGCTGCGGCAGGGCGTAATCCGGCATTTTCCGGTCGATAAATTCACTCAGCAGATAGGTCTGCTGCGCCAGACGCCGGGCGTCCTCATGATGCGGCAAAAGGTTGCACAGCTCGTCGCGAAAGGTGGCGACGCAGCTCGGCTCCAATCCAACCATGGGCATGCCGGCGCGGATTTCACCGCGTAATTCGGCCACAATCCGGCCCAGCCATTTCCGCGCCGTGGCGAGCATGCCATAGTCGAAGAGCGGCCGCCCGCAGCAGAGCGCGACCCGCGGAATCACCACCTTCCAGCCGGTGGCCTCGAGAAAAGTGGCGGCGGCGCGGGCGACGTCGGGATGGTAGTAATTATTGAAGGTGTCGGGCCAGAGCAGCACGGTCGGCCCGGAGCCGTTCGGTGCCGGCCGGGAGAAAAACCAATCGCGGAATGACTGCGGGGCAAAGGCAGGCAGACGGCGCGCCGGCGCCACACCGACCAGCGCCTTGATCGCGGAGGAAAACGGCGGGGTGTTTTGGAAGAAATTGGTCAGGCGCGGCAAGCGCGCGCCGAAGCGGGCCCAACGGCCGATCAAACCGAAGGCGTAGGCATGCGGCGGCCGCAACCGGCCGCGATAATAATGGGCGAGAAATTCCGCCTTGTAGGTGGCAAGATCGACATGGACGGGGCAGTCGCCCTTGCAACCCTTGCAGGCCAGGCAGAGGTCGAGCGAGTCCTTCACCGCCTCGCTGCGAAATCCGTCGCGGATGACGTTGCCCTGAAGCATCTCGTAGAGCAGATGGGCGCGCCCGCGGGTGGAATGCTCCTCCTCCCGCGTCACCATGTAGCTCGGACACATGGTGCCGTCCTCGTGCCGGCGGCACTTCCCCACCCCGACGCAGCGCAGCACCGAGCGGCTGAAATCGCCCTGGTCGTCCGGATAACTGAACCAAGTCGCCGGCCGGGCCGGATCGTAATCGGTGCCGAGCCGGAGATGCGCGGTCATCGGCGCGGCGTCGATCACCTTGCCCGGGTTCATCCGCCAGGCCGGATCCCAGATGCGTTTGAAAGTCCGGAACGCCTCCATCAGCTCGGGGCCGTACAGCTTTTCCAGCAGCTCGCCGCGCGACTGTCCGTCGCCGTGCTCGCCGGAAAATGACCCGCCGTAACGCACCACCAGATCCGCCGCGGCTTCGACGGTGGCGCGGTAATTCTCCAATCCGGCTTGCGTGACGAGATCGAAATCGATCCGGCAATGGATGCAGCCCTGGCCGTAATGTCCGTAAAGTGACGGCTGGTGGCCGAAGCGGGCCAGTACGTCGCGCAGATCGCGAAGATAATCGCCGACCTTTTCCGGCGCCACCGCGGAGTCCTCCCAGCCCGGCCAGGTGTCCCTTTGCCCCGGGACGAACGCGGTCGCGCCCAGGCCGGCCTCGCGCGCCTCCCAGACCTGGTGCATCTCGGCGGGGTCGTCGAAAAATTTCATCTGCGGCGCGCCGGACTTCTGCTTCAACATGTCGCTCACCCGCCGGGCCTGGGCGTCGACGTCTTCCCGTGAATCACCGCCGAATTCGACCAGCAACCAGCCGCCGCCCGGCGGCAGCAACTTGATCGCGTCGCCGTGCATGTGGTGGTCGCGCATCATTTCCACCAGGGCATCATCGATGCCTTCCAGGCCGATCGGCTTGAAGGGCAGAATTTCGGTGACGTGCCGGCCGGCCTCGATCGCGTCGGGATAACCGAGCACGAGCAGGGAACGCGCCTTCGGCCGCGGCATGAGGTGAAGAGTGGCGGACAAAATCACCACGCAGGTGGCCTCCGAGCCGGCCAGGGCGCGGGCGACGTGGCCGTGGTTTTCCGGCAAAAGGTCGTCGAGGTTGTAGCCGGAGACGCGCCGCGGGATTTTGGGAAAACGTTGGCGGATCGCGTCGCCATAACGATCGCGCAGCTCGCGCAATGCCCCGTAGATTTCGCCCCGCCGGCCGCCCCCGGCGATGATCGCCTCAAACTCCGGCTCGGCCGTGGTGCCAACGCGCAGAACTGTGCCGTCATAGGTGAGCACCTCCAGTTCGGCCAGGTTGTCGGAGGTGCGCAGGCCAAATCCGTGCTTGGCGGAAATGAGCGAGTTAAGGCCGCAGGAATTGTTGCCGATCATTCCGCCGATGGTGCAGTGATTGTGGGTGGCCGGATTGGGGCCGAAAATCAGGCCGTGCGGCGCGACCGCCTTCTGGACTTCGTCCAGGACAATGCCGGGCTCGACCGTGACCGTGCGCTGCACCGGGTCGATCGCGAGCACGTGATGGTAATATTTGGAGAGGTCCATCACCACGGCGGCATTGCAGCACTGGCCCGCCAGACTGGTTCCTCCGCCGCGCGAGAGCAGCGGCACGTCATGCTCCCGGCACAGGCGCACCGTGGCGACGATGTCGGCCCGGTGGCGGGGGACGACCACGCCGATCGGTGCCTGGCGGTAATTGGAGGCGTCGGTGGCGTAGAGGGCGCGGCTGCCATCGTCGAAACGCACCTCGCCCTCAATTGCCTCGCGCAAGGCGTCTTCCAGACGGGCCGCACCGGGCAGCGGCGGGTTCCTTGGCGAGGCGGGGGATTCGATGGCGGAGGTAGGCATGGTTAAACGGAGTATTTTTCGGCGTCGGCCCACTTGAATTCGAGGCCATGGCCGGGCCGGGAAAGGTCGGGATGAAGACAACCGTCCCTCAGCCCGGGCGCGCCGTCGAAGAACCGATGCTCGATGCGGACGTGATCGTGGAAATATTCCGCGTGGCGGAACGGCGGCAGGGCGCAGGCGGCAGGAAGGTGCAGCAGCGGAGCGCCGTGGGTGGAGAGCGGACGGGCCGCGGCCTCGCACAACGCCCCGATCTTGAGCAGGCCGGTGATGCCGCCGCAGCGCGTGACATCGGCCATGACCACATCGACGGCATCGGCCACGATCATCCGGTGAAAATAAGCCGGCTCATAACCGTACTCGCCCTCGGCGAGCTCGACCTTCGGCGGCAGCCGTCGCCGCACAAACCGCATTCCAGCCAGATCTTCCGGCGGAAGCGGCTCCTCCAGCCAGGAAATATCCGCCTCTTCGGCGAAGCGCCGGGCGCAGTCCAGCGCCTGCCGCGGGGTGTAGGCGCTGTTCGCATCGACGAAAAGACCGGCCCCGGTCCCGACCGCCTTCCGCGCCGCCCGCACCCGTGCCGAATCCCGGCCCGGATCGCGGCCGATTTTCATTTTAAAGTCATGCACCCCCTGCTCCGCCCAATGCCGAAACTGGTCCTGCAATTGCCCGTCGCTGTAGCTGGTAAACCCGCCGCTGCCGTACACCGGCACGGCCTCACGCACCGCCGGGAGCAGCCGGACCAGCGGCAGACCGAGACGGCGCGCCTTCAAGTCCCACAGCGCCGTGTCGACCGCCGAAACCGCCATGGCGGTCAGGCCCTGGCGGCCCTGGTTGCGCAGCCGGGCGAACATCGCGGCGTTCAGCGCCTCGATTTGCATCGCGTCGCGGTCGGACAAGACCGCCGCCAGTTCGCCCTCGATCAGCTGGGCCGCGCCGGCGCTGGCATAGGTATACCCCAGTCCGGTCTCGCCGCCCGCGGCCAGTTCCACCACCACGATTTCCGTGGCCGACCATTCCAGCGTGCCGTCCGATTCGGGAAAATCCGTCGGAATGCGAAAGGCGCCGACGCGCAGCCGTTCGATCGGGGCCGCCGTGGAGGATGCGGTCGTGGCGAACATGGTCAGACGAGCTCGCGCACGCGATCTTCGACGATGGTCGCCATGATCTTGCTCGCGTCCGGCGTGCCGCGGGCCAGCGCTTCCGCCAGGTGAAGCGCCTGCTTGGGCTTGGCCTTGCCCGGCATGGGCGGCTCGTTCGCGTCCACCACCGCCTCAACCAAGACCGGACCGGGTGTGGCGAGGGCGAGCGCGACAGTTTCCGCACACTTTTCCGGATCAGTGATGGAAAAGCCCTGGCCGCCGCAGGCGCGGGCAAAGGCGGCGAAGTCGATCGGATGCAGGTCGCAGCCGAACTCGGGGTTGCCGAGAAAAACCATCTGCTCCCATTTGATCTGACCGAGAGAATTGTTTTTGATCAAAAAGACCTTGATCGGCAGCTGGTATTTGACGGCGGTGACGAACTCGCCCATCAGCATGGTGAAGCCGCCGTCGCCGACAAAGGCGATGCACTGCCGCTGCGGATAGGCAATCTGCGAGGCGATGGCGTAGGGCAGGCCGCAGCCCATGGTGGCGAGCGTGCCGGAAAGCGAATACATCTGGCCGCGCCGCGCCGGGATCTGCCGGGCGAACCAAGTGGTGATGGTGCCGCTGTCGCAGCTAACGATCGCGTCGTCGGCCAGCCGCTTGCCCAGTTCCCAGGCCACGACCTGCGGTTTCATCGGCTGGTCCCGCCGCGTGCCCCGTTCTTCCATCAATTTCCACCAGTCTTTCATGCCCGCCTGGGCCTTGTGGAGAAAATGCTTGTGCGGGTTGTCGTGGAGAAAAGGCAGCAGGGCCTGGAGCGTGTGTTGCGCGTCGCCCGCCAGCCCCACCTCCACCGGATAGCGCAGACCGATGCGGGCGGGATCGCGATCGATCTGCACGCCCCGCGCCTGGCCCGGCTTGGGATAATATTCAATATAAGGGAAGGAGGTGCCAACCAGGAGAAGCGTGTCACAATCCTCCAGCACTTCCTGCGACGGCCGGGTGCCGAGCAGGCCGATGCCGCCGGTGGTATACGGCGAGTCGTCCGGCACACAGGCCTTGCCGAGCAGTGCCTTGATGATCGGTGCGCCGAGCTTTTCCGCGACCGTCACCAGCTCGTCTCCGGCCCGGAGCGCACCCTGGCCGGCGAGGATCGCCACCTTGCGACCGTCGTTCAGCACCGCGGCGGCGCGTTTCAGTTCCTCGCTCGAGGGCAGACCGGAGCGGTGCGCAAAAATCTGGGTGTCCGCATAGCCCTTGATGTTGCGCTCCGAGCGCAGGCCGCTCTTGACCGGCTCGGACTGGGTGTCGACGGGAAAATTAATATGCGCCACCCCGCGCCGGCTGAGGGCGGTGCGGCAGGCGAGGTTCGTCACCGCTTCGACGTGCTCCGGCCCCATCACGCGGGCGTTGTAGACGGCGACGTCCATGAAAAGCCGGTCGAGATCGACGTCCTGCTGGGCGTGCGTGTCGATCAGGTCGTGAAAATGATGTCCGGTGATGGCCAGCACCGGCTGGCTGTCGAGCTTCGCGTCATAGAGGCCGTTCAACAAATGAATCCCGCCCGGGCCGGAGGTGGCGAGGCAAACGCCGAGACGGCCGGTGTACTTGGCATAACCGCAGGCCATGAAGGCGGCCGCCTCTTCATGCCGGACCTGGACAAAACGGATGCGCTCGCTCGCCTTGCGCAATGATTCGATCACGCCGTTGATGCCGTCGCCGGGAAAGCCAAACACCACCTCCACACCCCAGTTCTCCAAGGTTTGCACCAATACATCTCCTGCGGTCATTGTAGCCATGATATACCTCCAAGTTCGACGGCTGGACCGCGCCGACCGGCGCCCGTCGGCAACCAATTTAGTTTAAGCGATTTTCTCTTCAACGGCCGCCGGCCGTTATTGCGCCGGAAAAAAACATGGGGCCGATTGCGGATGAAGAACGCCCCGGGCCGGCGCTCATCGCGGGCGAACCGAGGTCGGCGGCGTCGCGGCGGTGGCCTGGCGGAGCGCGGACGCGGAAACGCTTCCATCGCCTTGCGCCACGATTTTCGGATCGGCGCCGAGGAGCTGGTTTTCCGCCTCAAGCCAGATCTCGACATCCCGGCCCTCAGGCCGGCCATAATTTTCCCACAAGCGCCGGGCGCGCTCGGCGATATCGCGATGGAGAGGGCGGGCCTGGGCCTGGTGCTCGCTCGGCAGGGGAACGGGATTTTGGTCGGCGGAGTGGCGGGGTTGATTCACGGCGCCGATCTTACCCGGCTGCAGGCACGGCCGCCATCAGGGGATTTCCGGCGCCGGGACCAGCGGCCCGCCCCGCTCGCTGCGCAAACGAGCATGGACTCGGCCCCATCGCCAGGACCGCAGCACCCCTGATGGGACGTAAGCGAAAGGCGGAGTTACAGTAAAAAA
>DASRHD010000143.1:0-3802 GCA_035650695.1 Opitutaceae bacterium | reverse complement strand
TCCGCGCGGTTTAACGCCTTCGCCGAAACCAAAATGCCGCATGCCAGCCGGTGGAATTGGAAGGACCAGGGCCGGTGGATCGACGGCCACTGGGTGTTCAAGGACAAGGGAGGGGGGCCGTTCGGCCAGGTCACGCATATTTTTTCCAGCAGCGCGAAGATCGCCTACCTTTACTGGCTGCGTTACGACGTTACCCGCGACCAGGCATGGCTGCGCGATCGCGCCTATCCCGTGCTTAAAGGCGTGGCGGAATTTTACCGGCATTTTCCCAATCTGCGCAAAGAGGCGGACGGCAAATACCACATCCACGGCGTCAACAATCATGAGCCGATCTGGGACGCGCAGGACACGCAGGAGGAACTTTCCGCCATGCACGGCATCCTCCCGCTTGTGCTGAAAGCATCCGAAATCCTCGGCGTGGACGCCGACCTGCGGCCCGCGTGGCGGGAATTTTTGCAGAATCTGGCGCCCTTGCCGACGAGCGACGCGCTCGCCGCCGCAGAGGGCCGCGCCCCCTCCGGCCCGACGATTTGGGTGGGCGGTCTGCCGCCGGCGCGCCATGGCGACCTCGCCCGGCCCGGCCTCGTCCCCACGCTTTATTACGACCTCTGCGCCGTCGAAACCGCGGATTCGTCCGCCGTTCGCCTCGCCCGTGCGACGTATGAGGCGACCATGCCGCGCATCGATGCGCACACGCCGGTCAGTGTGCTCAACCGCATCGGCGTGTCCGCCGCTCATCTCGGCCGGGGCGAAGACCTCCGCTTTATTCTGCCCAACCAGCTCCGCTGTCTTGCCCCGGAGCACGATTTTTGCGACTGGCAGGGCTCGGGCGAGACCGGCGTGATGCGCAACCGCCTGACTCTGCGTGAAGGGCCGGGCGACACCGAGGGCGAGCGGCTGGGGCGCGTGGCCGAAGCCCTGCAGGACGCGCTGCTTCAGAGCGAGCCGCCGGTCCCCGGCGGCGACCCGATCTTGCACGTTTTTCCCGCCTGGCCGAAAGAATGGGAGGCGCAATTTACCCTCGCGGCCCGCGGCGCGTTTCTCGTCACCGCTGCGCAAAAGCAGGGCAGGGTTGAGTTCGTCCAATTGCTTGCGCGCGCCGGCGGCGAATGCCGTCTGCGCAATCCGTGGGACGGCGCCGTCCAACTTTTCCGCGATGGGCAAAAGGCCGAGGATCTCACGGGCAGTTTGCTCGCCTTCTCCAGCCGCACGGGCGAACGGATCACTGTCGTTCCCAAAGGAACCGATCCGGCCAAACTTCACCTCAGCTTGCCATAGGCGACGGGCGGGCGGCCGCCTTTCAATGCTTCGGCGGTTCGCCATTCGCCGCGGCAAACCTCGCATAGGCGGCGGTGTCCGCCAGCATCGCCTCAATCGTCGCCGCCAGCGGCTCGATCTGGAGCAGCCCGGAGAAAACCGTCTTGTCGCCGATCTCGTCCTCAAGAATGAAAGCCGGACGCTCGGTGATGCGATGGGCGAAAAATTCCGCGGTGCTGGCTTCGACCCGCGCCTTCACTTCCGCCGACTCGGCCCGGGCGCGGATTTTTTCCGCCGTCAGTCCGGTCACGGCGGCCGCGATCGCTACCGCTTCTTCCATCCGGCTGATGCGGCGGCCGTCGACCAGGGCGGCGCGCATGAGCGCGAGGCGGACGGTGTCGTCCTGGTAACCGAACTCCCGCGACGCCTCCGCCACATAATGGGGGGCGGTGTAGTCCGGGCTTCGGTCGGGATTGACCCAGCCGGTGTGCAGCGTGAGCGGTCTGCCTGTGACCGCGTCGCCCCGCCGGTACCACCATTCCTCCTGGGCTGCCGTGACGCCGAGCAGTTTCGGGTCGATGCAGGCGCTTTTCCATTCGAACTGCACCCGCCCGGCATAACGCTTTTTTAATTCCGCCCAGGCCGGTTCAACGCGATAACACCAGTGCGAGATTAAATCGAGATAGTAGGTAATCTTCATCACGGCCGAAAACTTGGCGACCAGCTGGCCGGCTGCAACTTAAAGGCGCGCGGATTTGAGATTTCGTGAGGCACGTGTCATGTCTCGGCATGGCCGCTTCGGGGAACGGCATCGCCAGAACACTCCTTCAATCTCATGACAACCAAAGAAATTGCCGAACGATTGGTGGTCCTTTGCCGCCAGGGAAAATTTGAGGCCGCGCAGAAGGAACTATTCGCCATAGATGTGATCAGCGTCGAACCGTACGCCACACCTGCCTTCGCCAAGGAAACCAAGGGCTTGGACGCGCTCGCCGAGAAGGGCCGGAAATTTACCGCCATGATCGAGCAGGTGCACTCAATCTCCGTTTCCGATCCCTTGGTTGCAGGCAATTCGTTTGCCTGCGCGATGCAGCTGGATCTGACGATTAGGGAACGAGGACGGATGAACCTCAACGAACTGTGCATCTACGAAGTCAAAGACGGGAAGATCATCGCCGAGCAATTTACGTCCAGATTTCACATCTGACCTACGGGCACATGAGCCGACCGGGTGATGAGTCATACGAGACCATCGGTCAGGGTGGGGACCACCTTGCGAAGGTGTTTGGCGAACGCAACGCGATGCAGGATGGTTTTGTCGGGATCCGACCAGAGCGCCTCGAACTCGATGGTCGCTGGAACGCCGCCTTTCTCAACGATCGCAAGCGAGCAATCGCTCCGCAGCGTCACTTTCGATTTGGGAAGCACCGCCGCGCCGATTCCTAAATCGGCCCATTGTTCGAGTACCTGATAACTCAACGCCTGCCCGGAGTACTCGTGAATTTTGCATCGATGAGAACGGAAGAGCGCCCGGGTCGCCTGCGCCAAGCCGCAGGTGTCGGGGACCATCACGAACGTTTCTTCAGAGATGTCGTCGACCTTGACTGACCTATTTTGCATTGGGCCACGCCAAACGGAGTGCGGCGGAATGAAGAACAGTGGCTCGCGGTACAAAAACGTGCGCTCCAGTTTGCGCGCTCGGCTCCCCGACGGGCTGCCCTTGGCGCAGAAAATGAAGTCGAGCCGCCCGTCGTGAAGCATCTTGTTCAGGTCGTCGCAGTTCATCTCCCGGAAAATCAAATCGACCGCCTGGCTCTGGCGCTGAAACGGTTCGACGATCGCTTTGAGGATCGCGGGGCTGATCAAGGGAGAAGTTCCGATGCGAATCAGCCGTTTATGCGGATGCAAGTAGGCTTTGGCGCGGAAGGCCAAGGCTTCCTGCGCCTTCAGCACTTCCGCAATCGCGGGAAGCATGTGCGAGCCAAATTCCGTCAGCGCCACCTTGCGCGTAGTTCGCGCGAAGAGCTTTTGGCCGAGCTCGTTTTCTAACTCGGCAATCCCATTCGAAAGCGTCGGTTGGGTGACGAAGCACGCCGCCGCCGCCGAGGTAAACGATCCGGCCGCGGCCAGCGATTGAGCGAAGCGAAGCTGGGAAAGGTTCATCGATAGATTAATAGCCAAATGGCATAGGTACAATTCAGAATATCAATTTCCATATTAATCGTGCCAGTGATAAAGTGCAACTGTTCGTTGCGACCGCCCTCCGGCCTCCCGCAACGGCAGAATTCACCGCAACGAAAAACACCATCAAAATGAAAAACGCTCTCATCCTCGGCGGCTCAACTGGTATGGGCCTAGATATCGCGAAGCGCCTCGGCGCCAGCGGCGCAGCCGTCACGATCGCCGGTCGCGACCTCAAGAAACTCGATGCGGCAGCTGCGCAGATCAAGCGGGCCGGCGCGGCTCCGGTCGCGATCAAGTCGATCGACCTCTATGATCGTGCGCAGGTGGACGCTTATGTCCGGGACATTACTCAAGGGCCGGC
>DASRHD010000142.1:0-3423 GCA_035650695.1 Opitutaceae bacterium | reverse complement strand
CACGCAGGGCGAGACGGCGGAGATGGAGCGCGGCGCTCTTCTCCTGGGCGGCGGAGGCGCGCTTGGCCTTGGTGATGACCTTCTCGATGAAGGGGCGCAGCGCCTTGGCCTTGGCCAGGGTGGTCTGGATGCGGCCGTGCTTGATCAGCGACGCGGCCAGGTTGGAAAGCATGGCCGCGCGATGCTCGCGGGTGACGCCGAGGGAGGCGTGGTGTTTATTATGACGCATGGGATGTGGTTTTTAGCCGGCTCCCGATCGGCAATCCGGTCGCAGCGTTGGGCGGCAGCGGACGGCGCGAGAGCCAGAATTGATGAATGACTCAGGCTTCCTTCTTGGTGTCGAGGAGACGCTCGTCAAACTTCATGCCGAGCGAAAGGCCGAGGGCCTCGAGCTTTTCCTTGATTTCGTTGAGCGATTTCTTGCCGAAGTTGCGGTACTTGAGCATCTCCTGCTCGGTCTTCATCGCCAGTTCGCCGACGGTGGTGATGTTGGCATTGTTCAGGCAGTTGGCGGCGCGGACGGAGAGCTCGATTTCGTTGACCGACATGTTGAGGAGCTTGCGGAGTTTGTTCTCCTCTTCGCTGACGGCGCTCTGCTGGCTCTCGAACTCGTAGGCTTCCTCGCTGACGCGATCGAAGACATCGAGATGATGCTTGAGGATGGAGGCGGCCTGCTTGAGGGCGTCATCGGGCGTGATGCGGCCGTCGGTCCAGATTTCGAGGATGAGCTTGTCGTAATCGGTGATCTGGCCGACGCGGGTGTTCTCGACGGCGTACTTGACGAGGCGGACGGGCGAAAACAGGGAATCGATCGGGATGACGCCGATGGCCTGCTCTTCCTTCTTGTTCAGTTCGCCCGGGAAGTAGCCGCGGCCGGTCTTGATTTCGATCTCGGCCTCGAAGGCGCGGTTCTTGTCGAGGGTGCAGATGACCTGGTCCGGATTGACGATGGTGATGCTGGCATCAGGCTGGATGTCGGCGGCGGTGATGGCGCCGGCCTTATTGGCCTTGAGCTGGAGCGTGACCGGCTCGCGTTTTTGCGAGACGATGAGAATTTTCTTCAGATTGAGGACGATGTCGGTCACGTCCTCGACCACGCCCTCGATGCTCTGGAATTCATGATTGACGCTGTCGATTTTGATCGAGCTGATGGCGGCGCCTTCGATCGAGCTGAGGAGGACGCGGCGGAGGGAATTGCCGACGGTGTGGCCGTAGCCGGCCTCGAAGGGTTCGGCGATGAACTTGGCGTAGGTGGGCGAGGAACCCTCGTCGACCTTGGTGAGCTTGCTGGGCAGTTCGAATTTTCCAAGACGTTTGGGCATGGCGGTGAGTGATGGTTGACGTTATAAAATAAGGCAGCGCGCCGGAGGCGGCTCAGAAGCGCGAGTAGAATTCGACGATGAGCTGTTCGTTGACGCCGGGCTCCATCTCATCGCGGGTGGGCAGACGGTTGACGGTGGCACGAAAGTTCTCGGCATCGAGGGCGAGCCAGCCGGGGACGTTACGGATGCGGTTCTCTTCGAGGTTGCGGGTCGCCATCTGCCGGGAGGCAGGCGTGTTCTTCACCTCGACGACATCACCGGCCTGAACGTTGTAGCTGGCGATGTCGACCTTGTGGCCGTTGACCCGGATATGGCCGTGGTTGACGAACTGGCGGGCGGCGGCGCGGCTGCGGGCGAGGCCGAGGAGATAAATCACGCTGTCGAGGCGGGTCTCGAGGAGTTGGAGGAAGCGTTCGCCGGTGACACCGCGCTCCTTCTTGGCGATGGCAAAAACGCGGCGAAACTGGCGCTCGAGCAGGCCATAGATGTAACGAAGCTTCTGCTTCTCAGCCAGACCGAGGCCGTATTCGGAGTGCTTACGGCGGGACTTGGGGCCGTGCTGCCCGGGCGGATAGGTGCGCTTTTCGTAGGCCTTGGTCGCGCCGAAAATGGGCTGGCCAAAGCGACGGCTGATGCGGGTGGTGGGTCCGATGTAACGAGCCATGGAGAAAATCCTTTAAGTTAAAAAAGTTGAGGCGATCAGACGCGACGGCGTTTGCGCGGACGGCAGCCGTTGTGCGGAATGGGAGTGACGTCGACGATGGAGGTGATTTCGAGGCCGATGCTTTGCAGCGCGCGGATGGCGCTGTCGCGGCCGAGCCCCGGACCGGAGACGCGAATGACCGCGTCCTTCAGCCCATGGGCCATGGCGTTGCGGGCGGCGTCCTGGGCGACGACCTGGGCGGCGTAAGCGGTGGATTTGCGCGAGCCGCGGAAGTTGCACTTGCCGGCGCTGGACCAGGCGATGACCTGGCCCTTGTGGTCGGTGATGGAAACGATGGTGTTGTTGAAGGAAGCGAGGACATTGACCACGCCGGAGGTGACGTTCTTCGAGCCCTTGGCCTTGCGCACCTTGATCGCGCCAAGCTCCTCCTTGAGGAGGTCTTCGGCGGTGGGCTGCTTGGCCACGCCGCCGACCAGTTCAACCGGCTTGGCTTCAGCGGCCGGCGCGGCACCGGCCGCGGGTGCTACAGCCGGAGTGCCGGCCTTGTCGGCGGGGGCCTTGGGGGCCTTTTCACGGGGGGGCTTTTCGGCGGCGGGCGCCTTGGATTCAGGCGCGGCGGGGGCGGCGGCCTTTTTTGGAGCCTTTTCCTTCTTCGGAGCGGATTTTTCTTCGGCCATGGCGGATGAGAATTATTCTTTGGCTTTGGTGACGCCGACGGTTTTGCGCGGTCCCTTGCGGGTGCGGGCATTGGTGCTGGTGCGCTGGCCACGGACGGGCAGACCGCGGCGATGACGGATGCCGCGGTAGCAGTTGATCGCCTGCAGCCGCTTGAGATTGGCGGCAATTTCGCGGCGAAGGTCGCCTTCCACCACCCATTTGTGCTCGGTGATGACGTGCAGGATCTTGTTGAGCTGCTCTTCAGTCAGGTCCTGGGCGCGCATGTTCGCGTCCAGGCCGGCTTCCTTGACGACCAGGTCGGCGCGCTGGGAGCCGAGGCCGTAGATATAGCGGAGCGAGTAGGCGACTTTCTTTTTCGCCGGGATTTCGACACCAAGGAGACGTGGCATTTGGTTTTAGGTTGAGAGTTGTGGATTGAGAGGGAGGAAAATCAAGGGGCGGCGGCGGGCTGGGCGGCCGTGGAGGAAGAGGATGAGGCGGGCGGCGGAACCGTGAGGATTTCCGGGCCGCGCGCGGTGGTGAGCACGGTGTGTTCGAAGTGGGCGGAAGGCGAACCATCGGCGGTGACTACCGTCCAACCGTCGCTTTGGGTGCGGGTCTGATAGCCGCCGAGGTTGACCATTGGCTCAATCGCGAGGGTCATGCCCGGCTTGATCAGATCGCCCCTTCCGGACCGGCCGAAGTTCGGGATTTGCGGCTCCTCGTGCATCGAGGCGCCGACGCCGTGACCGACCATGTCGCGCACCACGCTGAAGCCGT
>DASRHD010000141.1:0-7968 GCA_035650695.1 Opitutaceae bacterium | reverse complement strand
TTGAGCCAGAATGGCCGCCCAGTCGCCCGCTGGAATCGCGGCATGCAGGGCAAGGATGGCTTCACGAATGTCGTTTTCCATGGCTAGCAAGACAACTCATGGAGCGTCTGCGTTGCTTAAGCGAGTGTGAATAAGCGCGGCGGTGCCTCGATTTTCTTGTCAGTGAGAGTATCCTCTGTTGTCTTTCTGGTAAAACCTCTGCTTATAGCGCGCCCTGCAAAGACGGCCTCCGCGCCGTTTTTTGCAAGCGCGCTTTTCTTATCTTCCATGCCTTCCCTCATGTTTCCAAACCGGGCCAATGCCGACGTCATCGAGGCCGCCTACCGCGCGTGGTTGGACAATCCTGATTCGGTCGATCCGACCTGGCGGGCCTTTTTTCAGGGTTTTGCGCTGGGCAGCAATGGCACGCCGCTGCAGGCCGTTCACAGCACCGCCGAGGCCGCTGCGATCATGGCGGACAGCATCAAGCAGGCCCAGGTGCACAGTCTGATTTATCACTACCGCTCGATCGGTCACATCCAGGCCCACCTCGACCCGCTGAGCGATCCGCCGCCGCCCTCCCCCCGCCTGGCATTGGGCGAATTCGGCCTGAGCGAGGCCGACCTGGAAAAGGCGTTCGATGTCGGCCATTACCTGCAGGGCGGCCAGATGAAGCTTGGCGAGCTGGTGGAAAATCTCCGCCGGACCTACTGCGGGCGGATTGGCGTCGAATACGTCCACATCCAGGAAACGGAAATCCGCCGCTGGCTTCAGGACCGGATGGAGCCGACGCGCAACCTGCCCCGCTTCAGCAAGGCGCAAAAAGTGCGCATTCTCCGCCGCCTGCACAAGGCCGAGCTCTTCGAAAAATTTCTTCATACCAAGTACGTCGGCCAGAAGCGCTTTTCGCTTGAAGGCGGTGAAACCTTCATCGCCGCGCTCGACGCCGTGGTCGAGCATTGTCCGGCCACCGGCGTGGAGGAAATCAACCTCGGCATGGCCCACCGCGGCCGGCTCAACGTTTTGGCCAGCGTCATGCGCAAGAGCTTCGACCAGCTCTTTGAACAATTTTCGGAAAATTACATTCCCGACGCCGTCGCAGGCGATGGCGACGTCAAGTACCACCTCGGTTATGAAGCCGTGCTCGACACCACCTCGGGCAAGAAGGTCGAGATGCGCCTCGCCGCCAATCCTTCGCACCTCGAAATCGTCGATCCGGTGGTCGAGGGCAAGACCCGGGCCCGCCAGCGCGTGCACGGCGACGTCGAGCGCCGCCGGGTATTGCCGCTCCTCGTCCACGGCGATGCCGCCCTTGCCGGCCAGGGGGTGGTCGCCGAAACGCTCCAGTTTTCCCAGCTGCCCGGCTACCGCACCGGCGGGACGCTTCACTTTGTCATCAACAACCAGATCGGTTTCACCACCCTGCCCAACGAGGCGCGATCCACCCGCTACTGCACCGACATCGCCAAGATGATCGAAGCGCCGATCTTCCACGTCAACGGCGACGACCCCGAGGCGGTCTGCATGGTCGCCGAGCTCGCGCTCGATTTCCGCGAAAAATTCCAGCGTGATGTCTTCATCGACATGTATTGCTACCGCCGGCACGGACACAACGAATCCGACGAGCCGGCCTTCACCCAGCCGATCCTTTATCGGACCATCGCCGCGCACCCGCAGGTTTCCACCTTCTACACCGACCAGCTGGTGGCCGAAGGCAGCCTCACCGCCGCCGAGGGCGAGGCGATCAAGGCGGAATACCTTGCCGCACTTGAAGCAAACCTAGAGAAAGCCCGCGCCCATGAGGCGGAAAAGGCCGCCAAGCGCGCCAAGACCGACCCGCTCACGCCTTTCAAGGGCTCGACCGCCGTTTTTCAGCCAAATTTCAATTTCTCTCCCGTGCCTACCGGCGTGGCGCCGGAGCTTATCGCCAAGGTGGTGCGCGGTCTCACCCGCGTGCCGCCGGACTTCAAACTCAATCCCAAGATCAAACGCCTGCTCGAAGCACGGACGCACGCCCAGCAACAAGGCGGCCCCGTGGACTGGGCCTTCGGCGAAGCGCTGGCCTTCGGCACCCTGCTTCTCGAGGGCACCCCCGTTCGTCTCAGCGGTCAGGACAGCGAACGCGGGACGTTCTCGCAGCGCCACGCCGTGCTGCATGACGTCGACACGCGCGAGAGCTACGTGCCGCTGAACAATCTCGACGAAAAACAGGCGCGCTTCTGCGTCTACAACTCGCTCCTGTCCGAGGCGGCCGTACTCGCCTTCGATTACGGTTACTCGCTCGATTATCCCCAGATGCTCTGCCTCTGGGAGGCGCAATTCGGCGATTTCTCCAACGGCGCCCAGGTGGTGATCGACCAGTTCATCGCCAGCGGCGAATCGAAATGGCAGCGCACCAGCGGCCTCGTCCTGCTTCTGCCGCACGGCTACGAAGGCCAGGGTCCGGAGCACAGTTCGGCGCGGCTCGAGCGCTTCCTCCAGCTCTGCGCCGAAAACAACATGCAGGTCGCCAATCTCACCACGCCGGCAAATCTTTTTCACGGTTTGCGCCGCCAGATGCGGCGCGGCTTCCAGAAGCCGCTCGTCATCATGTCGCCCAAATCCCTCCTCCGCCATCCCGCCGCAGTCTCCCCCTTCGAGGAGTTTGCCACCGGCACTTTCCGGGAAATCATCGACGATCCGCAGCCGCCGCAAAAGCCCGCCCGCCTCATCCTCTGCTCCGGCAAGGTTTATTACGACCTGGCCGAGTATCGGTCGCGCCACAACATCGCCGACACCGCCATTGTGCGCGTGGAACAGCTTTATCCACTTCACCGCAATCGTCTCGCCGAACTCTTCGATATTTACGGGCATGCAGTCCGGCCCGTCTGGTGCCAGGAGGAACCGCAAAACATGGGGGCGTGGTCCTTCATCGCGCCGCAAATCGAGGAAGTCTTCGGCCGCAAACCCGTCTATGCCGGCCGCGGTGCCGCCGCCTCTCCCGCCGTCGGCGCGCTCGCCCGGCATAAACTGGAGCTAAGCTCGCTCCTTCAGGACGCCTTCAGTCTCTGACCCCGCCGGCCGCGGCCGCTTCGTTTTTCTCCTTAAAATTTTTCCCATGCCTATGCTCGACGTCAAAATTCCGCCGATGGGGGAGTCCATCTCCTCCGGCATTCTGGCCAAATGGCACGTCAAGGACGGCGACATGGTCACGAAAGACCAGCCGCTCTACGAGCTTGAAACCGACAAGATCACGAGCGAGGGCACGGCCGATGCCGCCGGTCGCATCACGCTCAAGGTCGCCGCCGGTGCCGAAGTTGGCATCAGCCAGGTGGTCGCCCAGATTGACACCGAGGCCGCGGCGGCGGCTTCGCCCGCCCCCCGCCCGGCCGCGCCGCCGGCCAAAGTGGAGGCGCCGGCTGCGCTTAAAGCGAGCCCTGCGCCGAAGCCTGCTCCCGTTCCCACCACGCCGCCGCCGGCCGTTCCCTCATCCGCAGTGCCGCTGCCGATCGTCGCGCCAAAAATTTCTTCCGCGGCCGGCGCTCGCCAGACGCGCCGGAAGCTGACGCCTCTGCGCCAGCGCATCGCCGAGCGACTTGTCGCCGCCCAGCACGAGGCCGCCATGCTCACCACCTTCAACGAGGCCGACATGTCCGCCGTGATCGGCTTTCGCACCAAGTATCAGGACGATTTTGTGAAGAAGAACGGCGTGAAGCTCGGCTTCATGTCATTCTTCGTCAAAGCCGTGGTGCATGCGCTCAAGGAGGTGCCGGTGATCAACGCCCAGCTCGACGGCGATACATTGATCGAAAACAGCTATTACGATATCGGCGTGGCCGTTTCGACCGAACGCGGCCTGATGGTTCCGGTCATTCGCAACTGCGATGGGCTCGGCATGGCCGCGATTGAGAAAACCATCGCCGATGCCGCCGCCCGCGCCCGCGAAGGCAAGATTACGCTCGCCGATCTCGAAGGCGGCGTCTTCACCATCACCAATGGCGGCATCTTCGGCTCGCTCCTTTCCACGCCGATCATCAACCCCCCGCAAAGCGCCATTCTTGGGCTGCACGCGATCCAAGACCGTCCCATCGCGGTCAACGGCCAGGTCGTCATCCGGCCGATGATGTACCTCGCGCTGAGCTACGATCACCGGATCGTCGACGGCCGGGAGGCCGTGACCTTTCTGGTGAAGGTGAAACAGGCAATCGAGGAGCCCGCCCGCCTGCTCCTCGGGATGTAACTCAATTTTTTCCGGCGGGGCCGGCGATCAGGCCGCGACGCGCCGCCTCCTCCAGCCGCGGCCGTTCCACCAGCGCCGTGGCCCAGAGAAATCCGCCCACGCATTCCTTCGCGTTGGTCACGCGCTTCACCGCGATATAGGTGGCATAATCTTTTTTCACCGACACGCCGTCGCCGGCATCGTCGATGTCGACCAGGCCGCGTTCATTGATCCGGGCCTTGGCGGTGATGCCGGCAAATCCCCTGGCCACGACCGGGGCGTATTCCTCCTTTGGCAGCAGGCCGAGCTCGATTCCGCGCTGCAAGGCGTAGACAAACATCGAGCTGCCGGAGGTGTCGGTCCAATTGTCCGGCTGTTCGCCCTTGTCCACCACCTGGAACCATCGGCCGCTGACCGGATCCTGCGTGCGTTTCAGCCCGGCGGCCAGCCGCCGGAAAATATCCTCGAGCTCGGCCCGTCTCGGATGATCGGGCGGAAGCACGGCAAGAGTTTCGACCTGGATCAGGGCGTACCAGCCGAGCCCTTCGCTCCAGACCTCCGGCGACAGGCCGGTTTTGGGATCGGCCCACTTGGTCAGATCCGGCCGCTCGCTCCATGCATGATAATAAAGCCCCGAATCGCCCTTCAGCGCGTGCCCGGCGAAAATCGCGATCTGGCTGGTCGCCTCGTTGAAACAATACTTCTCGTCGCCAAACACCCGGCCGTAGCGGGTGAGAAACATCTGGCCCATGAAAATGCCGTCGACCCACATCTGCCCGGTGCTTCGCCGGCCGTGCCAGAATCCACCGTCGTGGTTGCGCGGATAGTCGTCGAAGGCATGGCGGAACTGGGCGGCGGCGGTCTGGTAGCGCGGATCGTGGGTGTACTCGTAGAGCATGACGATGGCGCTGCCCGTCATGATGTTGTCGAGACTGTCCAGATTGTCTCCGTGGAAGTTACCCTTCTCGTCCACGAAATTGTCGATGTAACGCTGGATGTAATTGAGGTATTTTTTGTCGCCGGTTGCCCGATACAGCATTTCGAATCCGCGGAAAACATAGCCGTGGCAGTAAGACCACGGCTTCCAGTAGGCTTCGCGATAATCCGGGTAGCGCGCCATGATCGTCTCGGCGGTGGCGACGGACCAGAACGGCGGCGGCTGCCCCGGCTTGTAGTCAAGATGGGCGCCGGGCACGCCGGGTGACGTACCGCGGCGCGGCTTGGGCGGCGGGGTTGGCGGGACGGCGGGCGCCGTGGGCGCGGCAGGCGCATCGGCGGCGAAAACCGCCGGCGCGGGCAGGCCGAAAAGAAAAACCAAGCTGATTTTGCCGAAGGTTGAATTCATGGCTGCCTTTCGCTGGGTTGGGGAAACGGGTGAGCCAGATTGGCAGAACGGGCCGGCGGTGTCCGCCCGATTTCGGCACGCCGTCGCGTTCTGAAGTGCGGCTTCAGATGATTATTAACGGTTTTTCCGGCCAAATGCCGGCGTCATTCACCGGCTGATGTCGCCGAGCATCTGGTCGAGCGTCTTGTAGCCGGCGAGGAGCTTGGCCGCGGCGGCGCAGCGTTCCTTTGACGCCAAGCCGGTGTTATCGGCGAGAAAGATGATATAGCTGGCGACGTTTTTCGCGTAATTGAGCCGGCCTTCGCCGCTGATGCTGTAAAAGCGCGCGCGCTGCTGGTAGCCAGCCGGGGTGTGATCGCCGAGCGCGCTCTTCTCCGCCTCGCCGCCGGCGGCGAGCACGTGGAGGAAGTTGTACTCAAACCAGAACATGTAGTCCGGACTCGGCGGCAAAGCTTCGATCGCCTTGCGCATGGCCGCCTCGCTGGCGAAAACATCGGTCGGCTTGCCCGCCTTGCCCAGCGCGTCGGTGACGAAGGTGCGCGCCATCTTTTGCTCGGTCGGGTCGGTGCTGAAAGCGCCCTTGAGCGCCAGGCCGACGGTGAACTTGTACCAATCACGCCAGAGCTTCTGGTCGCTCTCGTTTTTCGAAGCGAAGAGCGCACGGCCCATCTCGTAGGTGTAGCGGCCGCTGGTCTTGATTTCGAGGCGGGCACCGGTGACCGCACCCATCACCTGGTAATTCTCGGCCGATTTGCCGGAACCGGAGTGGAAACCGATGCTGGTGCCGAATTGCTTGCATACCGTCCACTGCTTTTCGATCAGCGCGCGCAACGCGGCGTTGTCCGGATAGGGCGTGTTCTTCTGGAAGCCGAAGGCGGGGGCGATGAAATTGATCTTCATCCCGAGCGCCTCGCAGAGGGAAAGCATGATCGCGGTGGTCTCGGGCGTGGTCAGGCCGGGCAGCTCGTCGATCGAGAGCTCGCGCAGATAAACGCGGCCGGCAGCGGTGGTGAAAAGTTTTTCGCGGGCGAGGCGGTACTTCTCGTCGCGCTGTTTCATCTTCTTCATCGCCGGCCAGACATAGGCCAGAAGCTTGGCGAACTCGGCTTCATTGAGCGCCAGCCCGGCGGCGGCGACCCGCGACTTCACCTTCGCCACCAGGGCTTCGTCGACGTTGGACTTGACCCAGCCGGCGGCGTCGGCCGGCACCTTGGTCTGGGCAAGCTCAGGCGAGAGGTCGAAAGTAATATAGCTGGCGAGGACGCAGCCCTGGACCAGGGCATCTTCGCGCGCGTCGAATTTGCCGCCGATCGGTTGATGGTCGGCATTGAAGCTCCAGGCGATGTGGCGGCGGTGGAAACCCGTCTTGAGCTTGGCCAGGACGCAGCCGTGGCTCATGCCCTCGACGCTTTGGCCCTGATGCCCTTCGGGCACGTTGGTGCCGATGAAGGGGAACGGCACGGTGTCGAGGCGGCCGTCGAGCATGGCGTTCACGTCATAAACCAGCTCGCGGGGAATCGAGTTCTGGTTCGCGGTCATGCCGAGCTCGAGCGCACTCATCGCCCAGTCGACGGCGGGCCAGTGCAGGGTGGTAAAGCGCGCGCCGATGCCGAGCGTGCTTTGGCCCAGCCGGTCGGCGGCGGTGGGGAAAATCGTCGTGCCCGCGTCGTGCTCCTGGGCGAGGTTTTTCAGCTTCAACAAATTCGCCCACGTGGCGGGGAAAACCGTCGTGCCGTCGGCCAGGGCCTGCCCTTCCTCCAGGACCTGCGGGGCGCGCGCCGCCAATCGCCAGGCGCAGTCGCCGGTGACCCCATCCTCCAGTAGGACAATTTCACCGGCCTTGGTCGCAAAGCGGCTTTTTTCCCAGACCTTCACCTCCGCGCCGCCGCCGCGGAGCTTTGCGGCCAGCGCCGGCCAGTCGAGGCAGAAGTCGGGACTGACGCAGGGGTTGGTCGAAATACGGAGGCCGTTCGAAACCAGGAAGTGATTGATGAGCGACATGGGCGATTCAAACAACAACGCTCCCCGCCCGGGGGCGAGGAGAAATTTCCGGGGCCGCCGACGGCCAGTTCATTCGGCCGAGAGCAGGGACTTCATCTTTTCCTGGAACTGCGCGCGCTTGGCCTCGAACTTCTTCACCTCCTGGGCATGCTTGGCCAGCTCGGCCTCGAGGGCGGCCTGGTCGGCCTCGAGCGCGGCGCGGGCATTCTGCACCGCCGCGAGTTCCTTTTTGAGTTTGGTGGATTCCGTCTGATGGCGGATTTCGGTTTCCTGCAATTGGGCGGCCTGATCGGCGAGCATCTTCGTGCGCTGCTGGATCTGTTCGCGCTCGGGCTGGATGGATGCTTTCAATTTCATCGCCTCGGCGTGCTCGGCCTCGGCCTTGGTCCGGGCCTGCTTGGCCATCAGCGCCTCGGATTCAAGCTTCTCCTGCTCGGCCGCGAGC
>DASRHD010000140.1:0-14410 GCA_035650695.1 Opitutaceae bacterium | reverse complement strand
TGCTCTCATCTGGGGCGATACCCTGACCGACATCGGCATCACCGGCTCCGGCACGATTGACGGCAACGGGCATCTCAGCACCAGCACGAACCCCGACAAGGCGGTTTCGCTGAAAAAGTGCGATGGCGTCGTCATCACCGGCATCACGATCAAGAATGGCGGCCATTTCGGTCTCTTCACCAATGGCACGAACAACATGATGATCGATAACATCAAGATTCTCGAAGCCAACCAGCGCGACGGCTTCAATCTGATCAACGCCAAGCATATCTTCATCACCAATTCCGACATCGAAGGCAGCGACGATTCGATGTGTCTGAAATCCGATTTCGCCCTTTGCCAGAAGACGTCGAACGAAGACATCCATGTCGACAACTGCAAGATTCTCTCCACCGGCAACAATGCCATCCAGTTCGGCTCGGAGACGCTCGGCGATTTTACCGACTGCACCTTCTCGCACTGCACCATCACCAAGGCCGGCAAGGCCGGTCTGGGCATCACCACCAATGACGGGTCGGTCATCGACGGCGTCACCTTCTCCGACATTACCCTGACCGGTTGCGTCACCCCGATCTGGATGAAGATCGACCACGTCAATCGCGTCTCCGGCTTTTCCACCACCGGCAAGATCCGCAATGTCAGCTTCATCAACATCACCGGCAGCGGCAACGGCTCGACCACCAGCACGGTTGAAGGCTGCGGCACGGTCAGCCCCGCCGTCACGATCGACAATATCGTCTTCAACAATGTTCATCTGACTGTTCCCGGCGGCGGATCGGCTTCGGACGCCAACAATGTTCCTCCGACCGACGACCACTGGCAGCCGCGCTATCTCGGCACCGCGCCGTCCTACGGCTTCTTCCTCCGCCATGTGAAGAACATCGTTTTCCTCAATTGCGGTCTCGGCTTCTCCAGCAATGACAATCGGCCGGCAATCAAGTGCGACAACGACGGGATGAACATCAAGATCGATAGCCTCACCTTCCAAAAGGGGTCCGGCCGTCCCTATGATCTCGGATTCGTCAACGTCAATGGCTACCAGGTGACCAACAGTGACACGCCGACCCTCCTCACCACCGGATCGACGGCCGCGTCCATCGCCTTTCCGCCGGTCTTCAGCCTCCACAGCGGCATCTACAGCGGCAGCCAAACCGTCTCCCTCACCTCGGCCGACAGCGGCGCGACCATCCGCTATACCACGGATGACAGCACTCCGACCTCGACCACCGGCACCGTTTATACGGGTCCGATCACTGTCGCTAGCGACACGCCGTTTCGCGCCATCGCCTCAGTCAGCGGCCTGCGCGACAGCGCGGTCGATACCGGCATCTACGTGATCAACGGCGGCGGACCTTCCCCGGCGGCGGCGCCGGTCTTCAGCCCCGGCGGCGGCACCTATGCCAGCGCGCAAATGGTGTCGATCACCTCCGCCAGCCCCGGCGTAATCATTCGTTACACCACGGATGGCAGCACACCTACCGAAACAAACGGCACGGTTTATTCCGGCGCTCTGGTCAACGTGGGTACAACGACCACCCTGCAAGCCATCGCTTTTGGCGGCGGTTTCAGCGACAGCAGCGTGAGCAGCGCGAGCTACACCATCGGTTCGCAGCAGCAGGCCGCGGCACCGGTCTTCAGCCCGGCCGCCGGCAGCTACGCCACGGCCCAGAGCGTGACCATCACTTCGGCCACCGGCGGCGCTTCCATTCGCTACACGACGGACGGCAGCAACCCGAGCGAGACCGCCGGCACGCTCTACTCCGGCCCGGTCAGCATCGCCAGCAGCGTGACGCTCAAGGCCATCGCTTTTGAGTCCGGCTTCACTGACAGCACGGTGACGAGCGGCGCCTACACCATCGGCTCGCCGCAAACCTTCAACTTCGAGGCGGAAAGCCTGAGCTATACCGGTTCCGGCGCGACCACCTCGGTCCAGACCGATTCCAACTCTTCCGGTGGCAAGTGGGTCGAGCTCGCCGGCAACAGCACGGGCGACCACATCGACTTCACCATTCCGAGCATTCCCGCCGGCACCTACCAGCTGAAGATGGAATGGAAGGGCAACAACAGCCGCGGCATCCTCCAACTCTCCGTCGACGGCACCAACCTCGGTTCCACGCTGGACCAGTATTCCTCGGGCCAGACCTATCCGACCACGACCTTCGGCAATGTTACCTTCAGCGCCGCCGGCACCCACGACGTGCGCCTGACCGTCACGGGCAAGAATTCCTCCTCCAGCGGCGAGATTCTCTCCGCCGACAAGTTCACCTTCACCGGTCAATAAGGTTTCATCCTGAAAATTTCAGCGCGGCAAACTCGGCGAGTTTGCCGCGCTTTTTTTTTGAAAATTTGGCGCGGGCGCGAGAAAGCGAAATTCCCGCCTCCTCGCCAGCGAACTCAAGCGTGCGGCTTGGGAAGCGCCGGGTCAGGCGCACAGAGAATATTTTCCAGCTTCTGCTGCGTGGCGACCGGCAGACCGCGGGCCAGCCGGTGAAATTGCTCGTCCAGGCGTTCCACCTCTTCGCTCAAAGCCTGGAGCAACGGCCGCGCGTCGGGCGCCACTTCTTCCATCATGGTGGCGGGCAGAATCAAGTGAGCGGGAAACCTGGAGGCCGGAGTAAAGGTCTCCAGCATTTTTCCCCGTTTAAAACGGCAGGCCTGGACCGCGGCAGCCTGCGCTTCCAATTTGCTTTCAATTTCCGGCGTAGGCGGGGCGTCGGGCTGGGGCTCCATCGCATAGTGCCGCTCCACCAGGCGAAGAAGCCCGCCGAGCTCACCGAGTTCAGTGCGAAGATCTTCGGCCAGCCGTTCCCAAGGAAATTTCATGCCTGACTTTCGGTCACCTGCTCATTCGCGCGCTCCAGCTGGGTACGCAACTGGCGGAGCGTCTGGGCGTGGATCTGGCAGATGCGCGATTCCGTCAGGCCAAAAATCTCGGCGATTTCCGCCAGGCGCATTTTTTCGTGGTAATAGAGGGCGAGGATCTTGCGCTGCATCTCGGGCAGGCTGGAAATAAGGTCGGCCATCAGATGCACCTGTTCCTCATGCTCGAGACGCTGACCGGCGGGCTCAACCGATTCATCGGCAATGACGTCATGAAGGGACGGAGCATCCGGAGCGTCATCGGCCGGCTGATCGATGGCGATGAGGCGGACGGGCTGGGTCTGTTCGCGCCAACGGCAATAGTCTTTTTCGCTCAAGCCAAGCCGGTTGCGGATTTCCTCGTCCGTCGCGGCCCGCCCGAAATTCTGCTCCAGTTCGTCGGCCGCGCTGCGCAACTGCCGCGCCTTGGCCCGGGCCCGGCGGGTGCAGACGTCGAGGCGACGGAGCTCGTCGAGAACCGCACCGCGGATGCGAGTCGTGGCGTAGGTGGCAAAAGAACAGCCTTGGGCGGGATTAAACCGTTTGGCGGCCGCAATCAGGCCGGTGATGCCGGCACCGCGCAGGTCCTCGGCGTCGATGTGGGCCGGGAGACGGACCATGCAGCGGTCGACCACGCTGCGCACCAGCGGAAGATGGGTTTCCACCAGCTGGGTCTCGGCTTCGGTGAGGGGGGCGGTAACACGGACAAGAGCAACGGAGGGCTCGGAGGAAGAGCTGGTGGCAAAGGGGATGGCAGGTGCGACACTCATTGGAATTACGGATGATCGTTTCGCCGCCCTCTATTGCACTGGCGATGCCAACCCTAATAAATGTCGTGTAACTACATTATAATTAATAAGATAAACATTTTTTATTTTTTTTACTAAAATTGACCACTCGGCTTTGGCAATTTTTGCCTACCTAAAGCGGCAAGTATTGCCTGGGTTGCCGACCTACTTTTGCCGGGTGTGTTCACCTGCCGCCCCGCGCCGACCCCGATAAGCGGTCCTTATTCTGCCGCTTCTGCCTCGATGGCTTCACCGGCGGCGCGATAG
The DNA here is from genome assembly GCA_035650695.1 of Opitutaceae bacterium. GTDB lineage: Bacteria > Verrucomicrobiota > Verrucomicrobiia > Opitutales > Opitutaceae > DASRHD01. The sequence continues at coordinate 10,496 of DASRHD010000140.1, read as the reverse complement.
GCCGCCAGTTTGTTGCGCAAGGTGCGGATGCTGATTCCGAGCGCCGCCGCTGTCTGGGTGCGATTGCCCCCATGGCTGCGGAGGGCGGACAGGATATGATTCTTTTCGATCTCTTGCAGGGAAAGGGCCGGGCCCTTTTCCATTCTCTCGGCCGGACTTCCGTTCTTCGCTGATGCGGGGAGCGGAGGCTCGGGAGGCGCCGCCACCGCTGGCGACGGCTCGGATGGAGGCAGAGGAGCGGCGGCGGTGCTGGCGCGGTCGAGCACGGGCAAACTGAGCGCCGTGGCGCTAACCGGGCGGCCGTTTTCGGTCAAAATCACCGCACGCTCGATCGTGTTCTGCAATTCGCGGACGTTGCCCGGCCAGGAATAGTTGAGCAGAAGCGTGCGAGCCGCGTCGGTCAGACCGGGAAGCTTCAAACCATGCTTGCGCGCACAGCGCCCCAGAAAATTTTCGGCGAGGAGCAGAATGTCTTCGCGGCGCTCTCGCAGCGGCGGCATGTGCAGGGGAAAGACATTCAGGCGGTAATACAGGTCCTGGCGAAACGAGCCTTTCTCGATCACCTGGAGCAGATCGCGATTCGAGGTGGCGAGGACGCGGACGTTGACCTTGATCGATTTGGTGCCGCCCACCCGCTCAAACTCCCGCTCCTGCAGGACGCGGAGGAGTTTGGCCTGCAGGTGGAGGGGAATTTCGCTGACTTCATCGAGCAGGAGCGTGCCGCGGTCGGCCAGTTCGAAGCGCCCCTCGCGACGCTCCGTTGCGCCGGTGAATGAACCTTTTTCGTGGCCGAAAAATTCGCTTTCGATCAGCGTTTCGGAGACGGCCGCGCAATTCACCTTGATGAACGGCTCCTTGCGACGCGGGCTCAGCCGGTAGAGCTCGCGCGCGAGCATCTCCTTTCCCGTGCCGCTCTCGCCGGTGATGAGCACGGTGGCGTCGGTCGGGGCGACTTTTTCGATCAGCTGGCGCAGCCGCGTCATGGGCAGACTGCGACCGAGCAACTCGCCCTCCCCGATGGAATTGCTTTCGCTGAGGGCGCGGTTGACCTTGACCAGTTGACTGAAAGATTCGGCCTTTTGCAGCACGACCTCGATCTGGCCGGCGGTAAATGGCTTGATCAGATAGTCGAAGGCTCCCGCCCGCATGCAGGAAACCGCCGATTCGATCGTGCCGTAACCGGTGATCATCACCACCATCGGCCGCTCCGGTAGCGCACTTATGCGTTCGAGAAATTCCTGGCCGTTGCCGTCAGGAAGGTGGACGTCGACGAAAAGCAGGTCAAAGGACTCCCGCGCCACCATTTTGTCGGCCTCGACCAGACTGGAGGCACTGCTGACGGTAAACCGGTGCAGACGCAGCAGCTCCTCCAGCGTAAGCCGCACAATCGGTTCGTCATCGATGACTAAAATTTTTTCGAGGGACATCGCCGGGACAAGGGAACGGACTCTGGCCGAACCCCCTTATGCCAGAAGTCCCGGGTGGACAAAAACAAAAAACGCGGCGCCACGCCGCTTTCACTGCCACAATTCGACCAGCCGCCGTCCCACCAGCAGGATGATCTGGTCCGACGGATAGTTTGGATCCCTCGCCAGTAGGCGGCCGCGCGCGACCCTCTCCGACCGCGATAAAGGCGGGGAAAGGTCAAATTCCGGCTGGAAGCGCACGGGCGTGCGCTGGTTGCGTTCGCTGGAACACTTAAGTTGCGTTCTGGACATGAGTTGCTCCGGATTATTGGGACGGAAAGCACCTGACTGGACCCCTATAATTTCGGCCGGTTTCCCACGCGCTTGAGCCCGATCCGGGTCCGGCGTTGGTTAAAGTTGTCTTAAAAAAAGCCGATAATCCAGGCATGCCGATCAGCTACTTTCCGGGTCTTCATTCCGATGAGCCGCCGTCGTCAGGCGGACCCGCCAAAGCGGCCGAACCGGCCTGGCCACGTCCGACGGCAAATGATGATGCTTCTGTGCCGGCCGGATTCACCCACGAGCTCAACAATTATATTTCCATCATCACCGGCTATTCGGAGGTTTGTCTTGAAAAATTGCATGATGGGGATGAAAAAATTCTGAAGTATCTGCGCGAAATCCATGGCGCCGCCCAACTGGCGGGAGATTTAACGCGTCAGCTCATCATGCGTCAGAAAAAAAAGCTCACCACGGCCAACAATTTCCCCTCTGGCACCGAATCCATCCTCGTGGTGGAGGACGAGAAGGCCTTGCGCGAACTCCTGCGCACCGTTCTCGAACAGCACGGTTACCGCGTCACCTTTGCCAGCGATGGAGAGACCGCCGCCAACTTTTTCTCCGCCTCGACCCAGAGTTTTGACGTTGTGCTGCTCGACCTGCAGCTCCCGGATATGTCCGGCCTCGCCGTGCTGGAGCAGATCAAGAAGCTGCGCCCGACGCAAAAGTTCATCGCGATCAGCGGCTATACCAGCCCGGAGACGGACGCGGCCTTGCGACGCCTCGGCGTGCGCGATCATCTACTCAAGCCCTATCACCTCGGCGATCTCGGGCGCACCCTGCGCAACGTCGTCGTCCGGGCGGCTTGATCGGTCCGGCGTCGCGGGCGCCTAAAAATATTTCCGCATCAACCGCCGCAACACCGGCCGCACCTGGCGAGCCAGGGTGGCGTTGGCATAACCGATCCAGGCCACGGATGAGGTGGTGTCGAGCGGCGCACGCAGGGGTCCGCCGTCAGGCGTCTCGACGAGGCCGCCGGCCTCGGTCAAGAGCAGCGCGGTGCAAATGTCGTAAGGATGGCAGGTCAGCGAAGAGGAAATGTTCAACTTGGCCAGCGCCAGCGGGCGCAAATCGGCGATCATCCGGTCGTGTCCGGCCATGAGCTCGTAAATCTGGCCGCCGGTGGTCAGGTATTGATCGTCGAAGACGAGCGCGCCGGATCGCGCGCCGTCGCACACGTTGCGCCATAGTTCCTCCTCCATCGCCGCGAGGAGCGATTTTCCCTCGGGGAAAAACTTCACTAGGGAGGCAAACCCATGGCGAAAATTCCGCGCTCCCGACGGGCGGGGAAATATCTTTTTTCGCCGGCCGCTGCCTGCCTCGACCGATTCGGCGATGATTCCTCCGCCCCGCACCGCGCTGAGCTGGTCCGCCCGGCACTGTTTGCTCGTCGGCAGCTCGGTCATGGCCGCGACGACAATGTCGGCCAGGGTGGTCTTCGGCCCGCGCTGCGGCGCCAGGGCGGCGAGCGTCCAGGCGCTGCGCTTGTCATACATCAGGCTGCGGGTGCCGTCGATCGGGTCGAGAATGCATTTCCATGCCGTCCGCGCCAGCGGCGTGCCCCGCGGAAATACCGTCGGCCCCTCGCCCTCCAGCCCTTCCATCACCAGCTCGACCGGCCACGCCCGCGGCCAGTGGCTTTCGAACCAGAAGAGAATGGCCTTCTCGCCGATCCGGTCCACCCGGTAAATCGTGTCAGCCGCGGTGACGGCCGCGACCCGGGCGAGCCGGGCCGGAGTTTGCTTCCGCGCCGCGACCAGCACGCCGCGGAGGTGGTCCTGCAGCGCACAAAGCAGCCGGCGAGCACGGTGGAGCTGGGCGGAGGTCATGGCCGGTTTTTGTCGAGGCCGGTCAAGGTTGCACCACGATTTTTCCACACTGGCCGCCCTGCTCCATCAGGGCAAAGGCCTCGGCTGCGCGGGCCAGGGGAAAAATGTCGCTCACCACCGGCTTGATCCGGTGAAGGGCGACAAACTCGATCATGCGGGAGAAGTCATGCGGGCTGCCCATGGTCGAGCCGAGCAGCGAAAGCTGCCGCCAGAAAATCTTGCGCAGCGCTAGGCCGGGCGCGTTGCCGCGAGTCGCGCCGAAAAACACGATCCGGCCGCCCGGCGCCGCGAGGTCGATCAGATCGTTGAAGCCCTCGCCGCCGGCGCTGTCCACAATCACGTCGAACACGCCGTGAGTCCGGGCAAACGCCGCGGCCCAGCCCGGCGTGGTATAGTTGGCGCCGCCCGCCGCCCCCAGCGCCACCGCCCGGGCGATTTTCTCGTCACGGCTGGAGGTAACGAAAACCTCCGCCCCGTGGGCGACCGCGAACTGGAGGGCAAACAGGGCCGCGCCACCGCCGATGCCGGTGATGAGCACGCGGTCGTCCGGCTTGAGCTGGGCGCGGGAAAAGACCGCGCGATAGGCGGTGAGGCCGGAAAGCGGCAGCGCCGCTGCCTCCGTCCAGCCGAGGTGGCCGGGCCGGCCGACGAGATTGGCCGCCGGCACTGCCACTTTTTCCGCCAGCGTGCCATCGCGCGGCAGGCCGAGAATGGAAAATTTCTCCTCCTGCGCCGATTCATGGCCGCCCCAGTCCAGGCTTGGGTTGATGATGACCTCGCGGCCGAGCCACGATCGGTCCACCCCCGGTCCGACACTCTCGACCTCGCCCGCCCCGTCAGAACCCGGAATGCAGGGAAATTTAACGCCGGCGTACTGACCGGCCTTGATCCAGACATCGCGGTGGTTGAGCGCCGCCGCCTTCAGCCGGACCACGGCCTCGCCGGCGGCGGGTGCCGGGTTGGGCACGTTGACCATCGCCAGTTGATCGATTGCGGCAAGTTGAACGGCGCGCATGCCCACGATCAAAGCCCGCGCTGCCGATTTGGCAAACGCTCAGATGTAGTGAACGACTTCAGCCGGTTTGAAGCGGACCTTTTTCGCCACGGCGTACTTGTCCTCGGCGGCGCGATAGCCCGCCGCCGCGGCGCACAAAGTGGCATAACCCTGGGCGGAGAGACCGAGCAATTCGTCGTACCTCGGCGGCTCGATGCCCTCCATCGGGCAGGCATCGATGCCAAGGAGGGCGGCCGAGGCGAGAAATTGGCCAAGCGCGATATACACCTGATGCGATTGCCAGGTGTCGAGACGACCGTTGGCGCGCGCCTTCTCCAGACTGCCAAGCATCATGTCGCGATAGCCCTTGAGCGCTTCCTTCGAACCGCCGCGCACCTCGACCGTGCGGTCGATAAACCGGTCGACGTGGGTGGCGTCGAGGTCCTTACGCACCGCGAAAACCACATAGTGCGAGCAATCGACCGGCTGCGTCTGGCCCCAGGATGCGGCGGAGAGCTTCTGTCGCAGCACAGCGTCCTGCATCACCACGAACTTCCAGGGCTGCAGCCCGTAGGACGAAGGCGCCAGGATCAGCGCCTGCTCGAGCGCGGCCCAGAGGTCGGCCGGGATTTTTTTCGCCGGATCGAACTTTTTCGTGGCGTAACGCCAGTTGAGCGCTTCGACCAATGTGCTGGGAGGAATCGGCTTCATGGGGAAGGGAACGAGAGGAAAAATGTGTTTTTGTCAAAATCAGCATGCAAGTCAGGCTGCGCCCACACCGGGCTGCCGGCCGGTCGCCACGGATATTTTTGGTTCGCCTTTGGCGGTGATTGCCATAAATTTTTAATAGAAAAGCCCGCCCGGCGCGTCCTCATTTCCGTCCCATTTTTTCGCGGCGCGCCCTCCCCGTCAATCGTCGCAAAGATTCTGGAGGTGCACCATGTCGTCCCACGCTTATCTCGATCAGGGTTTGACGATCTTAAATACGCGGCTAAACGCCGCGCCCCCGCCGCAAAAGTTCAGCCAGCAACATCGCGCCAATCCTTTCATCACCATTTCCCGCGAAACCGGCGCCGGCGCGGCGACGCTCGGCCGGCTCCTGCTGCCGATGCTCAACGAAACCCTCGGCCAGGAGGGCCAGGGCTGGATGTTTTTGGACAAGGACCTGCTTCGTCATCTCCTGACCACCCGGCACCTGCCGGAGCGGCTTGCCGCCTACCTGCCGGAGGATCGCGTTTCGGAAATCCAGGCGGTGATCGGCGAGTTGGTCGGCCTCCATCCGCCGCTGTGGGAACTGGAGCAGCAAGTCCGGCGGGCCATCCTCCAGATTGCCGAAACCGGCCGCGTGATTTTTGCCGGACGGGCCGCTCACCTCGTCACCCATAATGTGCCCGGCGGCCTGCACGTCCGCCTCGTCGCCTCGCTTTCATCCCGGATTCATCGCATCATGACTTTGCTGAACTGCAGCGCCGCGGCGGCGGAGGCGCACATTATGAAAACCGACCTTACCCGCGGCCGCTATGTCCGGACCAGTTTCGATTCGGACATCGCCGATCCGCACGCCTACGATCTGGTCATCAACACCGACCGCGTCCCGCCAGTCAGCGCCGTGCGGATGATGGTGCAGGCATTGCACGACAAAGTGGCCAGCCTGAGCAAGGCGGATGTCGGTTGAAGCGACAACCGCGTTCCGCCGCGGATCCGGCCCGGCCGGCGCCGAACTGCCGGTCAGACTTGGCTTGCGCCCGCCGGCGCTTTTTTCCCGAAAAAGCGTCCGGCCAGCGCCGAGAGGTCTTCGCCGCCCTCAATCCGGAGAAGCCAAATCACCGCGCCGTAAAATGCCGCGCCGGCAGGAATCAGGCCAAAAATTGCGATTGCATCCCGCAGTTGCGCCGCGATTGGAAGGTGGGCCACGCCCCGCCAGCCGAGGCCGACCGCCACGGTCATCAGCGCCGTGCCGCAGAGCACCTTGAGAAGGCTGGGCGTCAGCTGGGCGAGCTTGAGATCAGGAAACCGCCGGGAAAGCGCGCCCCCCAGAAGAAAGGTTTGGACCATGATCGCGGTCGTGCCGGCAATCGCGATGCCGACGACGCCCAGACCAAATCCAAAAACCAGTGTGACGGTGACGACGATATTGATGAGAAAATCGATCGCGGCGATTTTCACCGGCGTCTTCGTGTCCTTGATCGCATAAAATGTGCGTACGGCGAGACCGACGACGGAGAAGAAAGGAATGCTGATGACCATCAGCGCGAGAAGAATTCCCATGTCGTGGGCCGCCATGGCCGTCACCTTCCCATGCTTGAAGAAAAATTCGATGATGGGGCGGCTGAGCAGGGCAAGGCCGGCGGCGGCGGGGATGTTGACGATCAAGATAAACCGTATGCCCTTGCGGAAATCCTCAGCCAGCGCAGCCCGATTGCCCTCCACGGCGTGTTTGGCCACCAGTTGATAAACCACGGTGGACACGGCGACCGCAAACACGCCTTGGGGCACCTCCACCAGCCGGTTGACGCTGTATAAATAGGTGGCCGAGACGTCGTCTAGCGAAAACGCCAGCAGGCGGGAGACGGCGAAATTGATCTGATAGATCGAAAGACCGATGATTCCCGGCGTCATCAGCGAAGCGATCTCCCGCACGCGCGGCGTGAGGCCCAGATCGAGACGGGGCCGCCAGCCCTCGTGGATCAACACCGCGGCCGGGACCGCCATCTGCAGAATCCCGCCGAGCAGCCATCCCGCACACAGCCAGTGGATCTGCGCCATCGAGGTATGGGCCAGATGAAGACTGACGATCCCGAGCGAGGCGATGATCGCGAGATTCAGCCAGACGGGATTGAAGGCCGGTTCGGTAAACCGTCCCATCACCTGGAGCGCCGCACAAAAGGCGGCCGCCAGGCTGACCAGGACCAGGTAGGGAAAAAGGACCACCGTCAGGTCCGCTCCGACATACCAGCGATCCGGAAGTCCGTGGAACAGGCGAGACTGGCTGAAGAGAACCATGGCGAACAAGGCAAGAGCGCCGGAAACCGTGATCAACCAGGACGTCACCTTCGAGAGCAGGGCAAACGCACCGGCCTGTCCGTTATGATGCAGCTCCTCCTGCAAGACCGGGACAAATGCGGCGGTCATGGAGCCTTCGGCGAGGAGCCGCCGAAACAGATTCGGAAAAATATTCGCCGTGTTGAAAGCGGAAAGCAGTTCGCCGGCCCCAAAGATGGCGAGCTGCAGGGATTCACGCGCTAAGCCGAGAAAACGCGAAACCAGGGTCAGAAATGAAATAATTCCGATGTTCTTAAGGTGCTTGGACACGCACCTTGTTTTCGCGGCGCGCTTTTCCCTTAGCAAGAATAACCCGGTCCCGGCATTGACGCTGCTGCCCCTCCGGCGCACTCTCCTTTCCCATGCCGCTCATTCCCAAACTCGTCGAAAGACTCCAGCGCCATCCCAAGCGCGTGGTCTTCCCGGAAGGGAGCGATCCGCGCATCCTCCAGGCCGCGCGCCAGTGGGTCACGCGGCGGATGGGCGTGCCGGTGCTGCTCGGCGACCGCACCGTGATCAAGGGCGCGGCAGCCAAGCTCGACATCAACCTCGAAGGCATGCGGATCATCGAACCGGAGCGAAGCGAGGACTTCGCCCCCCTCACGGCAGAGTTTGTCGAACTCCGCCGGGACAAGGGCATGACGGCGGAGGAGGCCCGCCTCACCCTGCGCGACACGAATTATTTTGCCACCATGATGCTGGCCACCGCCCGGGTCGATGCGGTGGTTGCCGGCGCCACCGTCACCGCCTCGAGCGCACTGCGGCCGCTTTTCCAGATCATTCCGCGCCTCGAGCACGTCGTCGTCGCCTCGTCCCTCATGATTCTCGATTTCGATGAAAACAAGGTCGGTAGCGACGGCTCCCTTTTCCTCGCCGATTGCGGCGTCATTCCCGAGCCCACCGCCGAGCAGCTCTGCGACATCGCCATTTCCACCGCGATGATCGCGCATCATCTGACCAACGAGAAACCGCGCATCGCCATGCTCAGCTACGCCTCGAAGAGCGCCTCGACCCAGCCCTCGCTGGTCAAGGTCCGCACCGCCACCCGCCTGGCAAGGGCCAAGGCCGATGCCGCCCGCCTCCCGCTCGAGGTCGACGGCGAACTCCAGCTCGACGCCGCGCTCGACCCGCGCGTGGCCGAGACCAAGAAGATCGCCAGCGCCGTCGCCGGCCGCGCCAACGTCCTGATTTTCCCCGACCTGAACAGCGCCAACATCGGCTACAAGCTCGTGCAGATCCTGGCCGGCGCAAACACCTTTGGCCAAATCCTCACCGGCCTCAGCCGGCCCGCCGCCGAGATCAGCCGCGGCGCCAGCGCCCACGATATTTTTGGCGCCGCCGCCGTCGTCGGCTGCCAGGCCATTGACCGCCGCCTGCTTTACGGCACCGTTTGATTGCCGATGGCTGTACCGCTGCAGAATCCTTTTAACCAGCCGGCCCTGCCGCTCCTGGACACGCCGACCAACACCGTCACCAAACGGCTGTTCGTCGCCGCCACCCGGATGAACGACGGCAAGACCACCACCTGTCTCGGCCTCTTCGCCGCCCTCCAATCGATTTTTCCCCGCGTCGGCTTCATCAAGCCGGTCGGGCAGCGTTTCATCGAGGTTCACGGCCACAAAGTCGACGAGGATTCCTATCTGCTCGACACCATCTACCACGTTCGCGTGCCGATCGAGAGCATGAGCCCGGTCACGGTGGACAGCACCTTCACCCGCCGCTTCCTCAAGCAGCCGGAAACGATGCTGGCCGAGCTGATGGATAAAATCTGCCGCGCGTTCGACCGCGTCTCATGGGAAAAAGACTTCACCCTCATCGAAGGCACCGGTCATGCCGGCGTCGGCTCGATCTTCGAGTTGTCCAATGCCCGGGTGGCCCGGCTGCTCGACGCCAAGGTCATCCTCGTCTCGCCCGGCGGCATCGGCCGGCCGATTGACGAAATCGCCCTCAACAAGGCGCTCTTCGACAAGCAGGGCGTGCAGGTCATCGGCGCGATTTTAAACAAGGTCGAGGCTGAGAAGATTCCCCAGATCGCCGAGTACGCCGGCCTGGGCCTCGCCCGCCTCGGCGTGCCGCTGCTCGGCGTCCTGCCGATCCAGCCCATGCTTTCCGCGCCCAATCTGCTGCAGATTGCCGAGGAGATCGGCGGCCGCTGGCTCAACGCCCGCTCGACCGCGCCGAATGAGCGCGTCTCGCGCGTCGTCGTCGGCGCCATGACGGCCAAGGGCATTGTCGATTATCTCCAGCCCGGCACCCTCATCATCACGCCCGGCGACCGGGATGACATCATCCTCGCCGCCATCTCCAGCGCGCGGCTTTTCGGCCGGAAGACCATCGCCGGTCTCATTCTGACCAACGACATCCTGCCGCACGAAAAGCTGCTCGAGCTGCTCGCCCAGACCGACATTCCTGTCATTGCCGCCCGGGAGGAAAGCTTCACCATCACTTCGAAAATCAACGGCATGACGGTGAAAACCCAGCCGCAGGACGCGGACAAGATTCCGGTGATCAAGCGCCTCATCACCGAGTACGTCGATTTGGAACGGCTGGTTGCTTCGTTCTAGCCGGCAATTCTTCCGCCTGTCGTCAGCCGCAACAGGTCGGCCAGGTCCACCCGTTTTTCGTAAAGCGCCTTCCCGACGATGACACCGTCCAGATTCGGACGGAGTTTGTTGAGTTCCGCCAGCTTCACCATGTCATCGCGCGAGCTCACCCCGCCGCTGGCGATCACCCCGCAGTGCACTGCTGCCAGCATCTCCTCCTGCGCGGAAAAATTCGGCCCGGTCAACATGCCGTCCGTGCCGACGTCGGTATGGATGAGGGTGCGCACCCCGACCGCGTCCATCCGGCGGGCCAGCCCCGTCGCCGACGTCGCCGTCGTGTCCA
>DASRHD010000139.1:0-3694 GCA_035650695.1 Opitutaceae bacterium | reverse complement strand
GAAGGTGAAGAGCGACAGCCCCAGCCCCGACGCTGGCACATAGCGCGCCGTGACCACGCCGCGGAGCAGCACGTTGCACAGCACCGAACCGAGGCCGATGCCCAGCGCAAACATCGTGAGCAGCGTCGTCGCCATATGCGGGTCGTCCGAATGCAGATTGAACTTAACATAGGGCGGCAGAAGGCTGAGCCAGACCGCGCCTACCGCCCAGAACCAGGAAATGCCGAGAATGGCGCGGAAAACCCCGCGCTGGGTCCGCGCGTAGGCGATCAAGCGCCACGTTTCGCGGAAGATGTTCGGATCGAGCTCGAACGCCGCGGCGGTCGGCGGCGCCGGCGGCACGAAGAAGCTCGCCGCCCAGCCCGCGCCAGCGATACCGAGCAGCACCCAGGGCAGAACGGCCCTTACCTCCGTCGCGCCCGACACCCTGGCCACGAAAATGACGCTGAGGACGGTGCCGAGCAGGATGGCCACGAACGTCGCCATTTCGATCACCCCCGTGCCGCTCATCAGTTCGTCCTCGCGCAGGTGATCCGGCAGGATGCCGTATTTCAACGGCCCGAAAAACGTCGCTTGCACTCCCGCCGCCAGGATCGCGGCGAACAGCAGCCCGGGCTGCTTCCAGGCGAAGCCCGCCGCCGCCACGGCCATGATGATGACCTCCCAGAGTTTCGTCAGCCGGATAAGCCGCGCCTTGTCGAAGCGATCCGCCAGCTGCCCGGCAAAGGCCGACAGAACCATGTAAGGAAAAATGAATATGCCGGTGATGACGGTGGTGACGATGTCCGCATCCCAGCCCCGCTCGATCGCAAACTTGAAGGTGGCGAGCAGGACGAACGCGTTCTTGAAGACATTGTCGTTGAAAGCGCCGAGGAACTGCACGGTGAAGAGCGGCAGAAACCGGCGTGAGCCCAACAGCTTCAGGGACGTCATTTCCGCGCCACGCTGGACAAAACTTTTTCCGCGGCAAGCCCGCGTGCGCCCGCTCAACCGCGCCGGAAAAGCGGATCGATCGTCATTTGCACCATTTCTTCCGGCGTCTTGCCGGAGAGCGACGGACGGAAATAACGAAGGGTGGCGAGAATTTTGCTCGTCCGTGGATCGCTCACTTCGATGTCCAGTTCGATCATGTAGGAGGAAAAATCCCACGTCCATCGGTCGACATAGGAGACCACGGCGTCGGTTCCCCCCGGCATCATCGTCATCGGGCCGCTGGCCGCCTCGTAACCCAGCCGCTGCAGCTCGCGGGTGATGAGAAGATCGATGCTCCGGCCGTCAGCCAGGCGGTGCTCAACGTAAAGCTTTTTCAGGCTGGTGAGATTCGCACCCGGCTCGCGGTGGACGTCCAGGCTGGAGCAGCCGGAGAGGAGCAGGATGAGCACGAAAAGGAAGAAAATTTTTTTCATCCGAAACGCAGGGTTTCGTCTAATCTCCGGCTTGGCGAGACTCCTTTTTATCCCGGCTGCGGGCCGGCGCCATTGGCAGAAGGACACGGACGGATTTCCCCCTTCCGCCCGCCACGGCCGGGGCGGCCCCGGTCTTGGCCAGAATAAAGGTCTGAAGATCGCTAACGGTGCGCACCCGCAGGATTTCCTCGTTGGAAATTCTCACCGCAAAAAGGTCCTCCATAAAAAACACCGCTTCGGCCACGGCGAGTGAATCGAGGCCGAGATCCTCGACGAGGGCGGCATCGGCCGGCAGCGTTCCCGCCAACGTCCGGTCGTGCCCGGGCATGAACTCGCGAACAATGGCGGAGAGAATCGGCTCCAGCGCGGCGAGATCGCCATGCCGGAAGCGACGGAGAGCTTCGCGGACATCGGCGGAGAAAGGGGCGAGCGGGTCATGACCGCGACCGGCGGAGGAGGAGAACATGGTGCGGCACGCAAGCGCAGACCGCCTCACGACTCAAGGCTTGGTTGCAATACGCCCGGGCAGCCTGCCAGGGAAGGCGGAGGCGGCCGGCAGACCCTCTTGCCGGCCGATTTTGTGATCGGCGGTGCAGAAATCGGATAATGTGACGTAATCGAAGGGCGAAAAGCGCATGCTTTTCTGAGCTTCAGCTCACGCAAAAAAACGTAAAATTTTGGAGGTATTTGCATGATGGACAGAGGGCGGGAATAACGAAACTGGACCCATTTGCACCGGTACTTTGCGTGTAGTATTGCCATCGGTATCTAGGGACTTAAACTCAGATCGAACCTTTGAATGATTATTTGATGAACGACTGGGTGCAAAGGCTCATCGACTGGACAAGTCATCAGGACTACGCGTGGTTTCTTGCCAGTTTGGTGTGGTGCGGGGTGGCCGTTGGCGCGTGGGGACGGGGACCGCGCCGCGAAGGGCGCGAACTGTGGCTGATCTGGCTTGCCGCCGCCGGAGCCATTGAATCGGCGATCGAACTGGCGCTTTACGCCAACAATTATCACGCGCCGTATTTCTGGTGGGATTTTTTTCTCGGTCTCGTCCAGGCAGTCGGCATCGCGGCGCTGTGGTGGCCGTTGGCCGAGCAAATTTTTCCAAAGCATCCGCAATGGTGGCGCATCCTGACCGTGGCGGTCGGAATATGCTTCGGCATCGTGCGGATGAATGCGCCGGTGCCGGGAGGGCTGGCGGTGGCGCTGGCTGCCGCCGGTGGCGTCTGGGTGGTCATCCGTGCCGCCGCCGCGGTGCGGGTATTGGGAGGCCTGCCGCCGCCTGCGCTGCGACGGATGAAGGCCGCCCTGCTTGTCGTATCGTTGCTTCCGGTGGCGGCAACCTTCGGGCCGCTCGCCTATGCTTTGGGCGAGGGCCGGCGCTGGGTAGATTTTTCGCCCTTCGAACTGCCCTCGGCCATCGCGCACATTTTCGCCGCCGTTCTGGTCGGTGCGGCCTTGTGGGCGCCGCGGTTGCGCGCCGCGCCCGAAGCGTCGGAATCCGCCGCCCAGCGCTGGCACGCTGACCTGCGCCTGGGCTTTACCATTCTCATCGTCTGGCTGGCGCTCGGCCTCGCCCTGGCGATCGCCAACGGTCGGCAGGCCCGTCACGGCTTTGAACAAAACCTGCTGCTCCGCGCCCGCACCGCCGCCGCCTTGCTCGACCAGGACGCCTTGCGCGAAGCGCTCGGGCCGCAGCTCAAGCTGGGCCGCGAGCGTGCCGGGCGGTTGTCCAACGGGCAGTTAATAACTACGGTACGCGTACCATGGGCGTTGAGTCCGTCTTTTGATGTTTTACGACGGCAACTTCAGCAAGTGCGAACGGCAAATAATGACCTCGCCTATATTCATTTTTCAGTGATCCGTGCAGGTAAAATCATTATTTTAGCTGCTGACTACAACAAGCCGGAAAGTTTCGAGTGGAGAATCATTTATCGTCATGCGACTGCTGCAGATGAAGATGCCTTAGCCAAAAAGAAAGTATTTTTAGAAGGGCCATTTCGCGACGAGTGGGGCGCACAATTTTCGGGTGTCGCTCCAGTATTGGATGCAGCCACGGGCCAGCCATTCGGTTGGCTGACCATGACGATGCCAGCCACAGCATGGTCCACATCCTTTGCCACAGCGCGGCTGCAGTCCATGTGCGTGACCGCCATCGGCGTGGCGCTATGGGTGCTGGCCGTGGTTTATCGGGTGCGTCGGGCCGAACGCGAAATGGCGTTGCAACGTGCCGAACACGCCGCCGCGGCCGACCGCGCCAAAAGCGAATTTCTCGCCCAGGT
>DASRHD010000138.1:0-4025 GCA_035650695.1 Opitutaceae bacterium | reverse complement strand
AGAAACAGGGCGAGGGCGAGGAGCAGAAGAAGGAGGAGGGCGTGCTGATAAAGCGCGATCAAATGGTGGCTGGGCGGGGTGGGAAAGGTGACGAGCAGGGTGGTTTGGGGATCGGGATGGTAATAGAAAGACAGCCGGCCGGCGGACGCGGCCGGAGCATGCCGGGCCGGCTTGATTTCGGCACCGAGCAGGGTTTCCAGGGTGGGCAGGGTTTTCGCGTCCCAAGCCGCGGCCGTGGGCGCGACAAATGCCTCGGCCCGCGCCAGCTCCGCCCGCTTCGCCGCGATCGCGTCGGCGTGCAGAAGGTCGGCTTGGTATTGCAACCAAGCCTGCGCGGCGAACGCTGCGGCAACAAAAACCAGCAGCGAGATCAGCGCGACGGTGAGAATGCGGGCCAGGTTTCTCATAGGGCGAACCACCCGCGGCCAGCCTGCGCCAGGCCGGCGCCGCTGGCAATTTCATTCCCGCCCCGGAAATGGGTTTTCACCAAAACTTTCGACATTTTGCAGGCGATTGTCTTTGTTGAACGGCTCCCATCAATGAAGTCGTTTTATCTGACCACCGCGATTGATTACGTCAACGGTTCGCCGCACCTCGGCCACGCCTATGAAAAGGTTCTGGCGGACGTCATTGCGCGTTTTCGGCGGCTGATGGGCGACCGGGTTTTCTTCCTTACCGGCACGGACGAGCACGGCCAGAAGGTCCAGCAGAGCGCCCGGGCCCGCGGCATCGCTCCGCAGCAGTTCGCTGACGAGGTCAGTGCCGAGTTCCGCGCCCTCTGCGCGAAGCTCGATGTTTCCAACGACGACTTTATTCGCACCACCGAGGAAAGGCACAAGCGCGTCGTGCGCGATTTATTGCAACGGCTCTTTGACAAAGGCGATATCTACAAGGCGGAGTACCGCGGTTTCTACAGCACCCGCCAGGAACAGTTTTTACAGGAGAAAGACCGCAATCCTGACGGCACCTGGCCGGAGATCTTCGGCGAGGTGACGGAGATCATCGAGCCGAACTATTTTTTCAAACTACGCGATTACCAGAGTTGGCTGGTCGGTTTTCTCAAGCAGCACGAGCAGTTCATTTTTCCGCGCTACCGTCAAAAACAGGTGCTGGAATTTCTGGCTGAGCCGCTCAATGACCTCTGCATTTCCCGCCCGCGCGAGCGCCTGGAATGGGGCATTCCGCTGCCGTTCGACGAGAAATTCGTCACGTACGTCTGGTTCGACGCGCTGGTCAACTATTACTCGGCGGTGGCGGACAAGCCGGAATTCTGGCCGGCCGACTTCCACGTCATCGGCAAGGACATCCTCGTCCCGCCGCATGCCGTCTACTGGCCGATTATGCTTCATGCCCTCGGCCTGCCGCCGCCGCGCGCCCTGCTTGTGCACGGCTGGTGGTCGATTAATGGCGCCAAAATGTCGAAAAGCACGGGCAATTTCATCGATGCCGCCGAGTTCGCCGACCGCTATGGGGTCGACGCCCTGCGTTACTTCATGATCCGGGAAATGAACATCGGTCAGGACAGCGATTTTTCGCTGCAGCTTTTTCTCACGCGGTACAACAGTGAACTCGCAAATAACCTGGGTAACCTGGTCAATCGTACGCTCAACATGATGACCCGTTTTGCCGGCGGGATCGTGCCTGCGCCTGAGGCGACAAGCTCGCTTCAGAACATCTGGGACAAGACCCGTGATGAATTCATCAAGCTTTGTGAAGGCTTCCAGTTTCATATCGCCCTCGATCGGGTGATTTCTTTTCTAACCGAAACCAACGCCTACATCGAATTACAGGCGCCGTGGAAGCTTGCCAAAAATACCGATCCAAATACTGCAGCAGTCCTCCGCAACACCCTTGCGACCATGGCCGAGGCGCTGCGGCTTGGAGCCACGCTGCTCCAGCCAGTCATGCCTTCGACCACAGTAAAAATCCAGACCGCATTGGGCTACACGCCTGGCCCGGTCTGGCGCGACGAACTCGTTTGGGGCGCCAAGCTCACCGGTGCGAAGCTGCAGCCGGCCCTCGTGCTTTTTCCGCGTCCCGACCAGGAAAAGAAATAACAACCGTTATTGAACCACGGAGGTGCGGAGGGAACGGAACTTATCATGCGGCAAGAATTATTAGATCTCCACGCCTCCGCGGTTCAATAAATGACCATCCTGCCGCTCGATCCCGCCGCCAACGCCACCCCCGCCGCGCTGTACGGTTTTCTTTCGGCCTGCCGGGACGCCGCCGCGGCGAGAGGCCGGCCGCAGCTGGCGAGCATTTCGATCGAGGTGGAGGCACTCGATCCGCTGGCGGTGCTGGAATCAATCTTTGAGCCGACGGAGCCGCACTTTTATGCCGAGCGGCCGGTGGAAAACTTTGCCTTGGCCGGCGCGGAGGCGGTGCTGAACTGCGAAACGGCCGGTCCCGACCGGTTTGCCGCGGCGCAGCGTTTTATCGACGAAACATTGGCCCATACCATCGCCGTGGGCGATCAGACCGCGCCCTTCGCGGGGCCGCATTTTTTCTGCGGTTTCACGTTTGCGGAAGAGCCTGCCGAGGGCCAGCCATTCCCCCCCGCCCGCATTTTTGTGCCGCGCTGGCAGGTGGCGCGATGGGGAAGCCGCACCGTGGCGGTGGCCAATCTTCCGGTGACAGCCGGTGCCGATCTCAACGCCCTGGTGGAGAAAGTCTGGCGGGCGCATGCCAAATTCGGCGCCTTCGACTATGCGACACCGGATTTTTCCGACGTGCCTCCGGCGCAAAAAATCGCCCTGAACGAGACCGGCGACTACTGCGCGACGGTGCGGCGGGGACTCGAGTTCATCGCCACGGGCGAGCTGCAAAAAATCGTGCTGGCCCGGGCCAAGGACTTGGCCGCGGCACAGCCGCTCCATCCGCTGCGCCTGCTCAACGGCCTGCGCCAGCGTTTCGCCGGATGCTATGCCTTTTCCATCGCGAACGGCCGCGGCCAGAGCTTCATTGGGGCCAGTCCGGAGCGGCTGCTTCGGGTGCACGACGGGATGCTGCAGACCGAGGCGCTGGCCGGCTCCGCCCGCCGTGGCGCGACCGCCAGCGACGACGCCGCGCTCGGCGCCGCGCTCCGGCAAAGCGAAAAGGACCAGCGCGAGCATCGCCTGGTCTTGGATTCGATCCTGCGGCGGCTGGCGCCGCTCGGCTTGCGGCCGGAGTTTTCCGAAAAACCCGGCCTGCTGCGGCTGGCCAACGTCCAGCATCTGCACACGCCGGTGCGCGCCGCGCTGCCGGCAGACGTGCGCCTGCTCGATGTGCTGGCCCGGCTGCATCCGACACCGGCGGTGGGCGGTTCGCCGCGGGCCGCCGCCATGGCCCGCATCCGGGAGCTGGAGAACTTTTCCCGCGGTCTTTACGGCGGCGCGCTGGGCTGGATCGATGCGCGGGGCGGCGGCGAATTTTTTGTCGGCTTGCGCTCGGCCCTGGTGGACGGGGCGCGGGCGCGGCTTTATGCCGGGGCCGGGGTCGTCGCCGGCTCCTCCCCGGAGAAAGAGCTGGCCGAGACGGAATTGAAGTTTAAAGCCATGCAGGACGCCCTGCTCACGCCATGAGCCTGCTCAACCTCGATTTTCGCACCGCCAATACGCTCTGGAGCGGCGTGCTGGTGGAAACGCTGGCGCGCTGCGGGGTGGCGCGGGCGGTGATCTCGCCCGGCTCGCGCTCGGCTCCCTTGGTCTTCGCTTTTGCCCGGCATCCGCGAATCGAGGCTATTCCGGTGCTGGATGAGCGTTCGGCGGCGTTCTTCGCCGTCGGGCTGGCGAAAAGGCACGGCGCGCCGGTCGCGCTGGTCTGCACCAGCGGAACGGCGGCGGCCAATTTTTTTCCGGCGGTGATCGAGGCGCACGAGAGCGGCGCGCCGTTGCTTGTCTTCACCGCCGACCGTCCGCCGGAGCTGCGCGATTGCGGTTCGGGTCAGACCATCGACCAGCAAAAACTCTACGGTACCTATGTGGGCTTTTACCATGAGCTGGCCGTGCCGGAGGCCAGCGAGCCATTATTATCGTATTTGC
>DASRHD010000137.1:0-3487 GCA_035650695.1 Opitutaceae bacterium | reverse complement strand
CCAGCTCGGTATGCATGATCGCGATCTGGCCGGCCGGACCGCCGAAGCTGATAAAGCCCAGCTTGAGCCAAAAACGCAGGGCTTCGCGGAAAGTGGGTGCGGCGGACATAAGCTTTGTCAGTGAACAGAACCGACCGGCGCGCGTCGATGCCGTTCGCGTCAGCCGCGTCGCAGCCGGAGCAGCCGCTCGCCCGCGGCGTGCAGCGTGGCCGCGCTCTTGGCGAAGTGGAGGCGGATGTAGCGGTTCTCTTTTTCCGCAAAGAAGCTCGAGCCCGGCACCGGCGCCACACCGATCTCACGCGCCATCCAATGCGCACATTCCACGTCGCTGCCGAAACCGAGGGGCGAAATGTCCAGCATGACATAGTAGGCGCCCTGCGGCCGGGTGTAGGCCAGGCCGGTGCGGTCGAGATAGCCAAGCAGGATATCGCGGCGCTCCGCATATTCCCCGGCGAGGGTGTGATAGTAGTCGGCGGGAAAATTCAGGGCGGTGACCGCCGCGTGCTGAAGCGGAGCCGCGGCGCCGACGGTGAGAAAATCGTGCACCTTGCGGGCCTGCGCGATAAGCGCCGGCACGGCCTGCACATAGCCCAGCCGCCAGCCGGTGATGGCAAATGTCTTTGAGAGCGACGAACAGGAGAGCGTGCGTTCGGCCGTGCCCGGCAGCGCAGCAAAATAGGTGTGCCGGTGCGGTGCGTAGACGATGTGCTCGTAAACCTCATCGGTGATGACAAAGGTGTCGAACTCCGCCGCCAGCGCCGCGATCTGCTCCAGCTCCGCGCGTGTAAAAACTTTGCCGGTGGGATTGGACGGGGTGCACAGCACGAATGCCTTCAGCCCTCGCCCGAAAGCCGCCCGTAACTCGGCCGGCTCGAAACAATAGTCCGGCGGGTGGAGCGACACATGCACCGGTTCGGCGCCGCAGAGGATGGCGTCCGCGCCATAATTTTCATAAAACGGCGAAAACAAACCCACCCGGTCGCCGGGATCGCACACCGTCATCATTGCCACCATCATCGCTTCAGTCGCGCCAGAGGTGATGACCAGGTCGCGGTCGGCATCGACCGGCAGTCCGGTGAAGCGGGTCAGCTTAACGGCCAGCGCTGCGCGCAGTTCCGGCGCGCCCCAGGTAATGGCGTACTGGTGGCGGCCGGCATCCATCGCCGCCCTCCCCGCTTCCACCAGCGCCGCCGGCGGATCAAAATCCGGAAAGCCTTGGGCCAGATTGATCGCCCCATGGCGGTTTGCCACCCGCGTCATTTCGCGGATGAGCGACTCGCTAAAAGCGCTGGTGCGGCGGGAGGTCGTGGGCATCGGCGCCTTAACGCATCAGCAGAGGGGAAAAAAAGGCGGACCGTTCGCCGGCCGTCACGGAATTTTCAACTGCGTGCCGATCTTGAGATCATTCTCGCTCTTCATCACGTCGCGGTTGGCGCTGTAGATGTCTCGCCATTTGCTGCGCGTGCCGTAGTAGCGTTGGCTGATGTTCATCAGCGTGTCTCCCTTGGCCACGGTATGGACCCGACCGGGCGCCGCCGATGACGGGCTCGGAGCCGGCCGCGCCGGTTCAGGCGCGAGCGGAGCGCGGGTGATCATGGGCGGTTCCTCGGCGGGGGGCGGCGCCGCACGGACGGGAGATTCGGCCGGACCCGGCGGCGGCATCGCCACTTCCGAAGAGGAGGTTCGCGCCGGAGCCGGCTGGGCCGCACGCACCGCCGCCAGCTCGGCCCGAAGATCGTCGTTTTCCTTCTGCAACCGCGCCACCACGTCGGTCAGGTCGGGTTGCGGCATCCCCACGCCGAGCGGCTGCCCAGGCAGCGTCCGGGCGAAATCGCGCATGCAGGCGGCGATATGCTGGCGGGCCAGGTCGGCCTTCTGGTCGTTCGGCCTCAGCTCGATAAACTTGCGATAATGATAAATCGCGGCGATCGGGTCCTTGATGTGCTGCTCATAAATGGTGGCGACTTCGATATGTGATTCGGGCGCGTCCTCGCCGCGCTTGGCGATCACCTTCAAAAATTCGCTGAGCGCCTCCTGCTCGCGGCCCTGTTTCTCCAGCGACTTGCCTCGCTGATAGGCAGGCTCGTCGATTTCGGTCGCGTAAGGATAATCCTCGTTGCGCGAACAGCCGGCCATCAGGAGAAGACCGAGCAGAACCGGAAGAAGCAGGCGGAGGCGGCGCATGGAAAGAAATTGAACGGAAACAGGAGTTCGCCGTAAGTTCCGCAAGCAACTCCATCAACTCAATCCTAAATGACGCTTGATCCCAAAACCGTGCTCGCCCGCGCCCGGGCCTGCCTGCAGCTGGAAAAGGATGCGCTCACGGCCACGGCGGACGGCTTGGGCGGCGAATTTGTCGAGGTGACGCGCGCCGTCGAGGCGATGGCCGGAGCCGGCGGCAAGCTGATCTTCAGCGGCGTGGGCAAGTCCGCCCATATCGCCCAGAAACTCACCGGCACTTTCAACAGCACGGGCATCTCCTCGTGCTTTCTCGACGCCATCCATGCCCTGCATGGCGACCTTGGCTTGTGCGCGGAAGGCGACATCGCAATTTTGCTCAGCAACAGCGGCCGGACAGAGGAAATCGTCCGGTTGGTGCCGCTGCTCAAGCGCTTCGGCGTAAAAATTGTCGCTCTCACCAGCCAGGCGGAATCGGACCTCGCCCGCAACGCCGACCTACGGCTGGTTTACCGCGTTCCGCGCGAAGCCTGCCCCCTCGAGCTCGCCCCCACCGCCAGCACCACGGCCGCCCTCGCTCTCGGCGACGCCCTCGCCATGGTTCTGCTCGAAAGCCGCGGCCTGACCCGCGACGATTTCGCCAAATTTCATCCCGCTGGCACGCTCGGCATGCAATTGCTATTGAAGGTCAAAGACATCATGCGCACGGGCGAGCGTGCGCCGGTGGCGAAACAGAATGTCTCCACCCAGGAGGCCATCCTTGCTATGACCAAGGCCAAGGCCGGCAGCATCGCTTTGGTGGATCCGAAAAGCGGCCAGCTCAGCGGCATCCTGACCGACGGCGATTTTCGCCGCAGTGCGCTGAGCGGCCCGGATTTCCTGAAACAGCCGGTTTCGGCATTCATGACGAAATCGCCCAAGACGATTGCGGAGGATGTTTTGGCCGTCGATGCCCTGCGGTTGTTCGAGCAGCATAGAATCGATGACCTCATTGTCGTCGACGCCGGCGGCAAACCCGTCGGTTTGATCGACGGCCAGGACCTGCCAAAACTGAAGATCGTCTGAGCATTATCGTGTAATCGGCCCTATTGCGTGATTCTCCGGCAATTCTGACAAATGCATCGATTAATACTTTTTATGATGGTGTCTTGGTGCGCGGCATCGCTGCGTTCGGAAACAAACGCTTTGCCAGCAGGACAGGATCCAACTTTTTCGGTTGATTATACGGCCATGCCGATTCGCACAGTCGTCTCGGACGTGGCAAAGCTTTGCGGAATTCAGATAATCATGCCCAAAGCCCTATCTGGTT
>DASRHD010000136.1:0-4623 GCA_035650695.1 Opitutaceae bacterium | reverse complement strand
ATTTCATTTCGACGATGCCTTCTCTCAATCCTTTGCCGCCTACTGTAACCCGAAGTGGCGCGCCGATCAAGTCGGCGTCCTTGAACTTCACGCCGGGCCGCTCGGCGCGGTCGTCGACGAGGACATCGGCCCCGGCGCGGTCGGCGGCGGCGGCGAGCTTTCGCGCCACCTCGGCGGCACTTGCGTCCTGGGGATCAAGCAGGCAAACCAGGACCTGGAAAGGCGCGATCGGCCAGGGCCAGATGATGCCGTCGGCGTCATGACTTTGTTCGATCACGGCCTGGAGGGTGCGGCCGATGCCAATGCCGTAACTGCCCATGACCATGAGGTGCGACTGCTTTTGGCCGTCGGTGTAAACCGCGCCGCATTTCTCGGAGTACTTGGTGCCGAGCTTGAAGATATGACCGACCTCGATGCCCCGGCGTTGCTTCAACGGGCGGCCGCCTTTCGGATCGGGCTCGCCCATCCGGACACGGCGGAAATCGCCAAACTTCGTGATCGCCAGGTCGCGTGCGACATTGACGTGGCGCAAATGGAAGCCGTCCCGGTTCGCGCCGGTCGTGCCGTTGCCGGTCAGCCGGATGGCATGGTCGGCAAAAATTCCGGCGAGCGCGCCGGGGTTTTTGATCGTGCCCTTGACGGCGCCGAGACTGCCGGGCCGGGCGCCCATCACCGGCTCGATCTCCTCCGGCGTGGCCGGCCGGAACAAGGCGAAACCGAGGCCGCCGAGCTTGGCCTCCTCAAGCTCGTCGCCACCTCGCAAAATGATGAGAAAGGGGCGCCCGTCGCCGATGTAAACCAGGGTCTTGAACTGCCGGTCGGCCGGAACGGAGTACGGCGCCGCCTCGAGCGCGGCGATGGTCACCACGCCAGGAGTGGGAAACTCCTCGATCGCACCCGCCGGAACGGCGTCGGTCAGGCCGGCCGGGACCAGGGCGCTGGTGGCCTTCTCCCGGTTGGCGGCGTAACCGCTCTCCTCGTTGTAGAAAATGTCGTCGTCACCCACTTCGGCCGGGACCATGAACTCGTGCGAGAAACTCCCCCCCATGACTCCGGTATCGGCCTCAACCGCGATCGCTTGAGCCCCGATGCGGCGGAAAAAGCTTTCATAAGCATTTTTCATCGCCTGATAGCTCTTGATCGCCGCCTCGTCGTCCACGTCGAACGAATAGGCGTCCATCATGACGAATTCCCGCGCTCGCATCAGGCCGTAACGGGGGCGGATTTCGTTGCGGAATTTCGTGGCGATCTGGAAAAAGTTTTTCGGCAGGTCGCGGTAGCTGGTGATTTCGTTCTTCACCAGCGGAGTGATGATTTCCTCGTGGGTCGGGCCGAGGACGAATTCCGGCTCCCCGGGGGTGCGGCGGCTCGCGCTCGCGCTGTCGGTGCGGAACATGATTTCGCGCGCGGCCGCCCAGCGCGGGCCTTCCTGCCAGAACTCGGCCGGATGGACGTGCGGCATCCACAGCTCGATCGCTCCGGCGTGCTCCATTTCCTCGCGGCAGATCTGGGTGATCTTCTGCATCGCCCGCAGCCCGAGCGGGAGGTAGGTGTAGTGTCCGGCGCCGAGCTTGCGCACCAAGCCGGCGCGAATGAGCAGCTTGTGGGACGGAATCTCCGCGTCGGCCGGGCTTTCCTTCAGCGTGGGAATGAAATACTGCGACCAAAATTTCATGAAGGCCGCAACTGAACAGCTCGCCCCGGCCGGAGCAATTTTATTTGCACGACCCGGCGGACGGCCGCTTGACTGCGCGCAAACATGTCTGAGCGACCCTCGCCCAAGCCATGGCCGATGAAGTGGGTCATCGCCGCCATCGTTGTTTTCATTCCGGTCTACACCTATCTCACGCTGCATTTCCGGCGGCCAGACCCCGTCTATGAGCCCTATGCCGAGGCGCGCGAGCGGGCCACGGTCCTGCGCCTGCGGGCCGCGGGCTACCGGCGGGTACCGCTGGCGGCGGCGCGACCGACCGAACCGCTGCGGCCGGCGGTGCCCGCCAGCATACACGAAGTTCCGGGCGGCTTGCCCGCGCCCCTGGAGACCGCGGTGGTGGCGGCGCCCCTCCTCCCCACCACCGTTTCCCAGATCACCGCCGCCGGCGAGGCCGGCGAGGACGCGCCCTACCCCGTCGACTTTGCCGCCACGTTGCCGGACGAAAAAGAAGACCTGCTCGATGGCCAGGCCTATGTGCGGCCGGGCGAGCTGGTCATCGTACCCAACTTCGAGCATGTCGCCGGTGCGCTGCTCGTCCGCTCGCCCGAGGTGACGGTGCGTCTCACCCTGCCCGCCGGCGTGCTTGCGCCCGGTCGGTACCGCGTCACGCTGGTCGGATTGCGCAACGCCCAGAGCTGGCAGCTGATCGTGAGCAAATGATTTTCGCCCCACGCCGGCAGCTGCAGCACAACGTTGACGCGACGGCCCGCTTCCCTGACAAACAGACACTTCCATGAGCAATGGCTCCGCCAATGCACCCACGCCGCCCTCGGCCACAACCGCGACGATCAAGCCGACCGATCTCCGCGGCATCCTCAAATACGTGCCGCGCTTCCAGGACCAGATCTTCATCATCGCCGTGGATGGCGCGATCGTGGCGGACGAAAATTTTGCCAATCTGCTCGTCGACATCGCGGTTCTGCGCTCCCTCGCGATCAAGGTCGTGCTCGTACACGGCATCGGCCAGCAGCTGCAGGAACTTTCCCAGAGCCGTGGCATCCCCATCACCAATGCCGACGGCACCGGCGTGACGGACGCAGCCACGCTCGACCTGGCCGTCCGCGCCTCCTCCCGTGTCTCCCATCTCATCCTCGAGGGCCTGACCCAGAATTCCCTCAAGGCCGCCCTGACCAATGCCGTCCGCGCCCTGCCAGTCGGTATCATCAAGGGGGTGGACCACCAGTTCACCGGCAAGGTCGAGCGGGCGGACAAGGATTTTATTCTGCAACTGCTCAACACCGGCGTCGTGCCCATCGTCCAGCCGATCGGATTCGGACCCGATGGACGGTCGCTGCGCATCAATTCAGACCTGCTCGCCGCCGAGCTGGCCGAGGCCCTGCATGCCTCAAAAATTATTTTTCTTTCCTCCGTCGCCGGCCTCGAGGCGGGCGGCGAGGTTCGCCGCGAAATTTCCGTCGATGCCCTGCAAACGCTGCTCAAGGAGCGTCCGCAGGACGTCGCCGAGGCCGTCCGGAGCAAGGCCACCCATGCGGTCAAGGCCATCGAGACCGGCACGCTTCGCGTACACATCGTCGACGGCCGGATCTTCGACGGCCTGCTCAACGAAGTTTTTTCCAATGAAGGCGTGGGCACGCTGATCTACGGCAATGACTACCAGCAGATTCGCAAGGCCAGCCGCCGCGACGTCCGGTTGATTTATAATCTCACCCGCGGCGCCGTCCGCCGCGAGGAATTGCTGCACCGCACCCAGCAGGCGATCGAGAAAAACATCGACCAATTCTATGTTTTCGAAATCGACGAAAACATCATCGCCTGCGTCACGCTCTATTTTTATGCGGACAAGACGCGTCTCGCCGAGCTCGGTTCGCTTTACGTCATGCCGTTTTATCAGAATCGCGGCATCGGCAAAAAAATGGTCGAGTACGCCTGCCTCCAGGCCAAGGAGCACGGGGCCAACGCGGTGGTCGCGCTTTCCACCCAGAATTTCGGATTTTTTACCAACACCTGCGGCTTCGAGGAGACGACCAAGGAGATCCTGCCCGAGGCGCGGCTCAAGCTTTACGATGACAGCGGCCGCAACGCCAAGGTCCTGGTAAAGAAACTCTGAGCCGCCTCTGGGCCTGAGACCACACTTGACGCGGAGGATGTTGTCCGGCACCGATGGGCACTTCCGTTATTTCCATGAGTTTTCTACCCCTTCCCATCGTGGCTGAGGTTGCGACCAAGAGCCTGCTGACGTTGTCCGCGGTCGATTACGGCATCATCGCCTTTTATTTTGCGCTGGTGCTCGGCATCGGCTGGTACCTGAAGAAATTTGCTTCCACCGGCGAGGACTTCTTCATGGCCGGCCATAAGATGAGCGCCTGGATCGCCGGCCTCAGCTTCATTTCCGCCAATCTCAGCACGCTAGAAACCATGGGCTGGTCCGCCATGGCGGCGCAAAACGGCATGATCGGCGCCCACGCCTACCTGATCGGTGCGATCCCCGCCATCCTCTTCCTCGCCGTGGTCATGATGCCGTTCTACTACATTTCGCGCATCCACTCTGTGCCGGGCTACCTCAAGCTCCGCTACGGCGAGGCCAGCCGCTCGCTCGCCGGCATCTCCTTCGCCTTCATGACCGTCTTTGTCTGCGGCGTGGGCATGTTCTCCATGGCCAAGGTCCTGCAGCTCATTCTCGGCTGGAACCTGAGCTTCAGCATCTGGATTTCGTCCATCTGCGTGGCGATCTACGTCATGCTCGGGGGCTTGCTTTCCGCCATTTTCAACGAGGTCCTCCAGTATTTTCTCATCTGGCTCGGCCTGCTGCTGGTGCCGGTGCTAGGCCTCTGGGAGATCGGTGGCTGGCACAAGCTGCTCGAACATCTCAGCCAGATGGCACCGCCGGGCAAGAGTCTGACCAGCCTTTGGTCCTGCCTGCGTTCGCCGCAGGACAATGTGGGCGGGAT
>DASRHD010000135.1:0-4163 GCA_035650695.1 Opitutaceae bacterium | reverse complement strand
GCTGGAATTCTTGAAAAAACTGGACCACCGCCCGATCGCCGTGCTGGGGGCGGGAGTGAGCGGTCACGCGGTGATGAATCTGCTCGCGCACCTCGGCACGCCGACGGTGCTTTTTGATGAGAATGGGGTGGACGGCGCATCGCGCGATTTTCCGGCGGTGGCGCCGGCGCATCCGCTGGTCGTGTTCAGCCCGGGATTTCCGCCCGATCATCCCTGGCTGGCGGCGGCGCGGGCCGCCGGCGCGGTCTGCCTCGGCGAGCTCGACTTTGCCTCGCTGTTCTGGCGCGGCCGGATCATCGCCATCACCGGCACCAACGGCAAAACCACCCTGACCGAATTTCTCACCCACGCTCTGCGCTCGCTCGGTCGCGATGCCCGGGCCACCGGCAACATCGGCCATCCCTTTTCCCGGCTGGTGGCCGAAACCGGCGGCGGCCATCCCGAACTCACCGCGGTTTGCGAGGTAAGCTCATTCCAAGCCGAGACCTTGCAGCACCTGCAGGCCGGCGGATTACTCTGGACCAACTTCGCCGAGGACCATCTCGAGCGTCACCGCACGATGGAAAACTACTTCGCGGCGAAGTGGAACCTGGTTGATCGCACTCCCCCCGAGAGAGTTTTTGCCGGCAGCTCGGTGGTGCGTTTTGCCGCTCAGTTCGGCCGGCCTCTGCCGCCGGATGCGGCGGTGGTGAGCGAGGACCGGCCGCCGGACCCGGGCCTGGCGGGCACGCCGTTCGGCGCCTATCCGCAGCGGGAGAACCTGCTCCTCGCCGCTGCCTGGTGGCGCCGTGAACAACTTCCGGCCGAGATGCTGGTGGCCGCCGCGCACAGCTTTCACCTCGGGCCGCACCGGCTGGCCCGGGTGGGGGAGCACGACGGCGTGGTTTTCTGGAACGATTCGAAGGCGACCAATTTTCACGCGGTCGAAGGCGCGCTGACCAATTTTCCCCGTCCGGTGCTTCTGATCGCCGGCGGGAAAGGGAAGGGCGGCGACATTGCCGGTTTCGTCCGCCGCGTCGCCCCCCGGGTGAAAGCCGCGTTTTTGATCGGCGACACCCGGGCGGCACTCGCCGCGGCCTGCGTCGAGGTCGGGCTCGCCCACGTCTCCTGCGCCAGTCTGGCGGAAGCGGTCGAACGCGCCGCCGCCCAAGCCACGCCCGGCGATCAGGTTTTGCTCAGTCCCGGCTTCGCCAGTTTCGACATGTTTCGGAATTACGAGGACCGCGGAAGGCAGTTCGAGCAACTTGTGAATAACATGGGAACAACTGCCGTTTTTCGCTAGCCTTCACGCGCCCATTCCACTCATCTTTGCCTATGAAAATTCTGAAAATTCTCGGTATCGTCGCCGCCGTGCATGTGGTCGCCGGTCTCCTCCTTTTCGCGATCCAGGGCTGCAGCTCGACGAGCAAATCCGCGACGCCGGCCCAGGTCGATAATGCCCCCGCCGCCGCCACGCCGGTCGAGGTCTCGCCAGTCACCCCGGTGAGCGGCGCCGACCTGAATCCCGCCACCACGCCGGCATCCCCCACCGTCTCCTATAACGGCGGAGAGGCGCTTTACAGTCCCACCCGTCCCGGCACTCCGGCGGCGGCGGCCATCGCCACTTCCCAGCCGGTGACGAATGTCACCCCGGCTGCCGCCTATACGGTCGCAAAGGGCGACAGCTTCAGCAAAATCGCCGCCAAATATCACCTCAGCTCGGCCGAGCTGGCCAAGGCCAACAATCTCAAGCTCAGCTCTCCGCTCCGCATCGGCCAGAAACTCATCATTCCCGGAAAAGCCGCCGCGGCGCCACGCAGCGAGCAGGCGGGCGCTCCCGCCGGGGAGGGTGGTGCGACCTATACAGTCAAGTCCGGCGATTCGCTTCGCGCCATCGCCAAGCGTTATGGCACCACCACCACGGTCCTCAAGTCGCTCAACCATCTCAAGAGCGACACCGTCCGCGTTGGTCAGGTGCTGCAGGTTCCGGCCGGCGCCGCGCCGGCACCGGCTCCGGCCGACACCATTTCGACCACGGCCGCTTCCACTGCCGCGTCCGATGCCAAAAATGCCGGTGGCACGGTGACGCACACGGTCAAACCCGGCGAAAAGCTTGCCGCCATCGCCAAGAAATACGGTGTGACGGTGGGAGAACTCGCCACCGCCAACAATATTTCCGATCCGGGAAAAATCCGCGCCGGCCAGCAGTTGGTCATCCCGACGTCCTCCGCCGGCAGCAAGACCGCCGCCAAGCCGGCCGCCGCTCCCGCCCCCTCGGCCACACCGCCGCCGGCCAACGAAGACCTCGATACCGGGCTCAAGCCCTCGGCGGAGGAGCCGCCCGTCATCAAGGTGGACGATGCCAACAATTCCAGCGCGCCCGCTCCGGCGCCCCAACCCGGCACCTCAACCACGCCGCAGAATCCCTGAGCCCTCTCCATGTCCGACGCTGAATCGTCCCGTCCGCGTTTCACGATCAATCCGGTTGCCATCATCATCGTCTGCGCCATCGGGCTGACCATTCTCGGGCTCACCATCCTTTTCAGCGCCAGCGCCTATTTTAAACAGGGCCCTTATTATTATCTGAGCAAACAACTGGTCGGCGTGCTGCTCGCCCTCGGCCTGGGCTGGGTTGCCAGCCGGATTAACCTCGATTACCTGCGTCGCTACGCCTGGGTCATCGGCGCCGGTGCGCTGCTATTGCTTGTCCTTGTGCTCATCCCGCATCTCGGTGTGGCGGTCAAGGGAAGCCGCCGCTGGCTCGGCTGGGGGCCGCTCCGGCTGCAGGTCTCGGAGTTCGCCAAGCTCGCCATGGTCTTCTGCCTCGCCCACTACCTCGCCCTCAACCAGACCAAGATCGGCGACCTGCGGCGCGGCTTCGTCATCCCGCTGGGGCTGATCGGCCTCTTTGCCGGCTTCATCATTCTCGAGCCGGATTTTGGCACGGCGGCGCTGGTCGTGACGGTCGGCCTGACGCTGCTTTTTCTCGCCGGCGCCCGCTGGCGGTACATCCTGCCCACCGTGGCGGGCGCGGCGGTGGTTTTCGCCGTGGCAGTGATCCACAATCCCAACCGCCTGCAGCGTTTCGTCGCCTTTCTCGACGTCGAGGGCAACAAGTCCGCCGGCACCTACCAGCTTTATCAATCGCTCGCGGCGTTCGCCGCCGGCGGCGTCGACGGCGTCGGCCTGGGCAACGGCCTGCAGCAGCACAGCTACCTGCCCGAGGCGATGAACGACTTTATTTTTGCCGTGGTCGGCGAGGAGCTGGGGCTCTGGTTCACCCTCGGCGTCGTCCTCATTTTCACCGTGATCTTCATCGCCGGCCTGATGCACCTGCGCCGCGCGCCGAATCTCTTTCAATTTCTCCTCGCCGCCGGCTGCCTGCTGCTCATCTGCCTTCAGGCCATCATCAATCTCGGCGTGGTCACGGGCATTTTCCCGACCAAGGGGATGTCGCTGCCGTTCATCAGCGCCGGCCTCTCCAACCTGCTGCTCATGGGCCTGCTCATCGGCGTTCTGGCCAACACCCGCCGCACCTGGTCGCGCCCGGCGCTCGCGCCCGCGGCCGGCGAGCTGGAAGAGATGCTGGCATGAACCGGAAATTCCTCATCACCTGCGGCGGCACCGGCGGCCATCTCGCCCCCGGCATCGCCCTGGCCGAGGGGCTGACGGCGCGCGGCCATGCGGTCACGCTTTTTATCAGCCAGAAGAAGGTCGACGCCCGCCTGGCGGAAAAGTATCCACAATTCAACTTCGTGCCGGTGCCCAGCGCGGGCTTTTCCTGGCAGCCGTTCGTCCTTGCCCGCTTCATCGGCGCGCAGACCCGCGGTTTCGGCTTCAGCCTCCGCGCGGTGCGGGAGCTGCGGCCCGACGTGATCATCGGTTTCGGCGGCTTCACCTCGTTCGCCGCCGTGGTCGCCGGCCGGCTGCAGCGCATTCCGGTCGCGCTGCACGAGGCCAACCGCGTGCCGGGCCGGGCCGTGCGGCTGCTCGGCCACTTGGCGCGCCGCGTCTATCTGCCGCAAGGCGTGCGGCTGCGTGGCGTGCGCGCCTCGTCCACCCGCCACGTCGGCCTGCCGGTGCGCCGTGAAATTTTCCGCCAGCCGCAAGCCGAGGCCCGGGAACGCCTCGGCCTCGATCCCAACCAGAAGGTCCTCGTCGTCTTCGGCGGCAGCCAGGGCGCG
>DASRHD010000134.1:0-10546 GCA_035650695.1 Opitutaceae bacterium | reverse complement strand
CCTTTGGAAAAAAATCCGGAGTGCGCCCCACTGGCGGGTGGGCTGCTTGGCAATGCTCTCCCATCCGGGATGCCTGCTTTCCTCCACCCGACCGGTGAGCGCCATGCTGGATGCGGTCAGGCGCCAGATCGAAAAACAGCGATTGACCGTGCTGGTCACGCATTGGTGGGAATACTTCAGAAACGGAACCCACGACCAGGCTTTCATCGACGTGCTCCATGAAACGGCAGACTATCTTGCCACTGCGTCCGATGTCCGTGTCGTTTCATTTGATGAGCTGGCAGAAGGCGGCGTGCCGCTGACCTAAGGCGAACCTGTGGGCTATACATGTTTCGCTGGATCCTTGGAAAAAGCCCCGAAATAACGGATCGTTAAGCAAAATGGCCCCAACTGCTTGGGGCCAATGGAACCTGGAGGAGAAAATCTTTTATTGATTCAAAACCGCGTCTGCCCCGGCTCAGTTCCAATAGCCTTCATAAAACCTATAGGCATTGCCCTGCTGCTCCCAGCGTGGCGCTACCCACACCGAACCTGAATTCGGGGGCAGTTCCCAATGTCCGGCCATCCATTCATACCGGCTGTCGCGCCACGTCCAGTAGCCGGCGAGCCACACATCCTGAGGCGACGGTTGGGCAACCACGGCCTCTTGCTGCATGGCCGGGGGAGCTTGGGTGACGACGGTAGTGCTGACGACAGGCGTTAAATTCGAGGTCGTGACATAAGCCGTATTTTCCCCGGCGGCCACGGGCGTTGCCACCGCCACGGGAGTCGTGACGGTGGTCGTCGTGACCGAGCTGGCCGGCGCGGGCGGAGGAGGAGCGGAAACCATGTGCGAGTCCGGCTCCGAAGTGCAACCGGCGAGAAGACCAAGGACGCCGCAACCGGCGAGAACAGGGGCGAGCCGCCCTATCGCGCGAGCAAAGGCCGAAGGAGAGAAAAAGTTAAAAATATTTTTCATTGCCAGACGGTACATCGACAGGGGTCGCGGCGCTATGGGGTGTTCAAGGCTACCCCAGAGGAACTCGTCTTCGGTTTGCGAGCCCGTCTCACGAGCGCTTTTTGTGGAATTTGGTCAAACCAAGCATCCTCTCATGCCGGCCACAGGCCTCACTCCACCGTCACCGATTTTGCAAGATTGCGCGGTTTGTCGACATCGCAACCGCGTTCGACGGCTATATAATAGCTCAGCAGTTGCACCGGGATTGATGCGATGATCGGCAGCACTGCTTCATGGCAATCGGGAATTCTGATGATTTCGTCGGCGAGTTTTTCGGGCAGCTCGACGCCTTCGGTGACAATAGCGATGATCGGACCCTTGCGCGCCTTGATCTCCTGCATCGACGAAACGATTTTGTTAAGGATTTCTCCGGCGGGGGCAAAGAACACGCTCGGGCACCTCTCGCCAATGAGTGCGATGGGGCCATGCTTCATTTCAGCGGCAGGATAACCTTCGGCGTGGATATAGGAGATTTCCTTCAGCTTCAAGGCGCCCTCGAGCGCAATGGGGAAGAGTGACAGACGGCCGAGGAAGAGCATATCCTGATAGCCGGCGAAGCGACGCGCGATTTCGCGAATGTGCGGTGCCTGCAAGAGGACCTTGCGGACGAGATCAGGTGCCCCCTTGAGGGCGTTCGCGTAGTGCACGCCATCGGCAAAGCTCATGTCGCGCAGGCGGGCGACGTAGAGGGCGATCATCGCGGTGACCATGAGTTGCGAAGTGAAGGCCTTGGTCGAGGCCACGCCGATCTCGGGGCCAACATGCTGATAGATGCCGCCGTCGGCTTCGCGCGCGAGGGTCGAACCGACGACGTTATTGATTGCGATTACGCGGTGGCCCTTGCGCTTGGCCTCGCGGAGCGCGGAGAGCGTGTCAATCGTCTCGCCCGACTGGCTGATGACGAAGAACAGCGTGCTGCGGCCGAGCGGCATGTTGCGATAACGAAACTCCGAGGCGTAGTCGACTTCGACGGAGATACGCGCAAACCGTTCAATAAGGTGCTCGGCCACGAGGCAGGCATGCCAAGCGGTGCCGCAGGCGCAGAAAAGGAAACGGTCGATCTGGCGGAGCTCGGCGGTGGAGACGTTGAGTCCGCCGAATTGCGCGGTGCTGCCGTCTGCGGAGAAACGGCCGCGCATGGTGTTTTCGAGCGCGAACGGTTGCTCGAATATCTCCTTTTCCATGAAATGAGCATGGGCGCCCTTCTCGGCGTCGCCGGCAGTCCACGTGATTTTTTCGATCACGGGTGAGACGCTGGTCTGGCCGAGCGTGGTGATGGTGAAGCCGCCGGATGTGAGGTGGACGATCTCGCCATCGCGCAGATAGACGACGTTCTTCGTGCGGCTGACGAGCGCGGACGCATCGGAGGCAAGAATGTATTCCTCTTCGCCGACGCCGAGGATGAGCGGTGAGGCCTGGCGGGCGGCGACGATTTCGTCGGGAAAGTCCACACAGAGCGCAGCGATTCCGTAGGTGCCCTCGACGTGATCGAGGGTCTTACGTACGCTTTCGAGGAAACGATTGGCGCCGTTGGCTCCGGCGGCGTCCTTAGCGTAGTGATAGGCGATGAGGTTGCAAAGCACCTCGGTGTCGGTTTCCGACTGAAAAGTATAACCTTTGTCCGTGAGGAAGATCTTCATCTGGACATAATTCTCGATCACGCCGTTGTGGATGAGCGCAAATTTGCCGTCGCTGCTGGCATGCGGATGGGCGTTGGCGTCGGTTGCGCCGCCGTGCGTGGCCCAGCGCGTATGGCCGATGCCGGTCGTGCCGGAGAAACGGTATTTGGCTGCCTCCTTGACAAGGTTTTCGACGCGGCCGGCCTTTTTTGAAATGTCAAGCCGGCCGTCCTGCAGCACGCACACGCCCGCGGAATCGTAGCCGCGGTATTCGAGGCGTTTCAGGCCCTCAATGAGAATGGATACTGCCTTCTGCTTCCCGACATAGGCGACAATGCCACACATATTATTTATTGGAGGGCACGTTCAAAACTCGATTCCGCAAATTCCAAATGTCAGAAATCAACCGATGGTGCTGGCGTTGACCTTCTGATAGACCTTTTGCATCCTCACGGAATCGTGGATGAATCGCGATTCTCAGGAGCATAAGGGCAAGGACATAGAGCATGATGAGAGGAAACTTGTGGATTTCTTAGTCGCGTGGTGCGTCTACGTGATGCTCGTTAAAGGCGCGTAAGCGGAAATGTTCAGGTTGACGCCCGCTGTTCCAGCGCGGCGAGCACACCGGGAGCGACGTAGATTTTGCCCCAAGTCTTACCGGTCGTTTCGCGCAACAGTTTTTTTGCCTCAAGCTCACGAATCAGACGGGTCGCCGTCGGCGCTGTAATTCCCATCACTTTAGCCGCTGTGGCGATGGTAAGATAAGGATTGGTCAGAAGTTGATCGACCAGTGCTCCCGCTCCTTTCGTCTCGCGTAGCAATGATTCACGGAGTTCGAGCAACTGGCGCGCGCGCGCGGCAGCGTCACGGCCTGTTGTCTCAATTCCCGCAAGAAAATACCGTACCCATGGAATCCATTCCCCATGAGTGCGGACGCGCTGAAGTAAATCGTAATAGTCCGATTTATGCCGCTCAACGAAGTCTGACAGATAGAGCAACGGCTGCGACAACCGGCCGCGCTCGATAAGAAAGAGCGTGATCAGAAGCCGGCCTACTCGGCCGTTGCCATCTAGAAAGGGATGAATTGCCTCGAACTGTTCGTGGAGGATCGCGCATTGGATCAATTCGGGCATCGCCTCCCGGACGTGGAGGTAGCGCTCCCAATCGGATAACAATTCCGTCATCTCGTCGACGGGTGGCGGCACATAGGGAGCATTCATCAGGTTGGTTCCCGCTGGGCCAATCCAGTTTTGAGAGCGGCGAAATTCCCCCGGCGTGGCGTGTTCTCCACGCACTCCAGTCATTAGTTTGGCGTGCAGCTCTCGGACCAAGCGCAGTGATAACGGTAGATCCTTCAGGCGGGTTACGCCATATTCCAACGCGGTGACGTAGTTGCGAACCTCGCGCAGGTCGTCGGCTTTCCCGGATTTTGCTTCGAGGGTTGGCGTTGCTTCATCCAACAACAAGTCAGACAGACTGGTTTGGGTACCTTCAATTTGGGAAGACAGTACTGCTTCGCGCCGAACCAATGGTCCAATCAAGATATGGGGATTGGGGAGGATTTGGCCAAGGCCCGAGAGTTCGCTCAAGGCAGCGTCGGCGCGTGAGAGATTTCGCACCAAGTCCTGGTCAAATACCAGCGCTGGAGGCAACGTGGCCGGTATGAAGGCATGATAACCCGTTGGATGGAGCATTACTTGGCCAGCAATTGGACTCTTAAAATCTTCCGGTCTCATTTTAATTGAAACCACAAATTCTGGACGTTTTAGGGCATTTTCAATCAATAAATTAAAAATTCTCCATTTTATTTTAAAAGCCTCAGAAGGCTTTTAAAATCCCGTTCAAAGTTTATGCCCGCTTTTAAAGCGCCAGTCACAGGCAGTGACCGCCTAGCCGTACGGAAAAATTAGGCCCTCATCGGCGCCAACTCGGATATTTTGATGGTGATATGTAGACGATGATTGAACCCGCCAAAATGCGGACAAAACGTGCTCCACGAAAAGGGCCTATTCTGATTGGCTGAGCCGTGACAAAGTGGGCGCATGAACTCGGAAACCACCTCACCTTCTCCTGCGGCCGCAGTCGCCCAGCCGGCTCCGCCGCCCCCTGAAACTTTGACCTACTCGGTCACGGAAACCGCCCACGTGCTCGGCGTCTCACTGCCCACGGTCTACCGGCTGATTGCGCGGCGGGTGTTCAAGCCGCTGCCCGGCCTGCGCCACAAGCGCCTCCCGAAGCGCCAGGTCCACGCCTTCGTCAACAGCGGCCCGCCGCTCTCGGTGTAACGCGCAAGCGAGTCCTTTCGGTCCACCGAATCCAGCCCGTCACTGCCATGAGCACCAACAAAGACCGCTTCAACCGCCTTGTCCTCGAACTGCTGGCGGAAAATCCTGACGACGCGGCCGTGGCGCTGTTCATCCGCCTCTGCCGCGAGTCGCCTAAATTGCGGGCCTGGCTCTGGGACGAGTTCGCCCGCTCGGGCGAAACCCGCGCCCAATTCGCCAACCTTCTCGCGAAGCCCAGCAAAGCCGATCACCTCACCCTGGCGCACGTGGCCGGCGAGACCCATGCCCGCGACTTGGAAAAGAAACGCCTGCTCGGCGAATGGTCCGGTTCATCGCCCCGGCCCTACGGCGGCTTGAGCCGCCCGGAAGTGGAGGCATGGGTAAGGCGCTACCAGTCCGGCTCGCTCCATCCCGCCACGTTCCAGCTTATGCTGGCCTGGCGGGGCACGAAGGGGATGCAGCCGGCGAGCCCCGCCTTGATCCGGGCGAGCGCGGCATTTCTGGCGGAAGCATTAGGCCGGAACAATCGCGGCCTCCTGCGCCAGCTCGTGCGCATTGAACGCTTCTTTCGCGTCCGCGAAAATCTCGGCCGCGCGGCCTACGGGCACATGCACCGCTGGAAAGTCCACGTGCTCCTCTACCTACTCAATCATCCGAAACGAAACTACCGGACTAGCGAACTGGTGACGCACCTGGCCACGAAAAGAATCCGTGTTTCGGGCAAGCTCGTCCGCCGCTTCTGTGCGCGCCACGGCATTGCCCGCGATACCCGTCCCGGTCGCCCGCGCCGGCAAACCTGACGCCGCCGACATTGCCCTCCTTTGGCCCGCGCTTGCCGGACCGACGAGCAACGCAGAAGCCCGCTCAAAAACTCTGCCCACTGAAAACCATGCGGCCATTTCCCATCAACCAGTTCTCCCCCGCGCGCCCCATAACGGCGACCCAAAGGCGAAGCGCAAGGTGGAGCGCAGGCACGAGCAAGACCTTGCGCGAAGCCCAAAAAATCCCGCCGTCGGGCGCGCTGAGGCTGACCCAGCCGGACCAGCCAATCATTGCCGTCATCGGCCGGCAGGTTGAGAAGCAAACCCTCGTTTTTATGAACGTAAACGTGCTGCGCGGAAAGCGGAGCGAGTATGCAAGTGTCCGCATTTTGGCGACACCGTCCGTCGATGCGCAAGTGCGCTCAAACCCAGCCCGCGCGGAGGCCCGGGCTGCGACGGAGCAAAGCCCCGCCGGGAGCGTGGCGGCCAGGTGGACGCCGGCGGACGGCGGGCGGAGCGAAGAAGCGGGCCCGAGCTTCCGCGCCTGTGCTGGTTCTTCCCGCCCATCCACGAGGGCCGGCCGGTCCAGCGCAGCGCGGCCGGCTGTCGTGGCCGTCGGCTGTAAAACCCACGTGGTTTGCCGGTGGTCTTTGGTCGGCGTCGGTCGCTCCGCCGATGCCGGTCAGCCGCGCCTGATTGCGGCTGCGGCCTGCGCCACTTGCGGAATCCAAACCTTGCCCAAACGGGCCAAGGGGACCTGCGTCCTGCTGAAAGAAAACACGACTGTGTTTTCTTAAGTGAAACGGAGAAGTCGGAGATTTTTCCATGCTAAGTCCAAAGCCACAGTTGAGTTTAAGGAACGCGAAGGAATACTTTCGTGAGCATCTTTGCGTGGGGGATTACTACGCGGAAGGTCAGAAGATTGCAGGGGAGTGGTTTGGTGAGGCGGCAGAGAAGCTGGGTCTCAGAGGTGAGGTGGGAGAAAAGGAGTTTCTGGCCCTGTGCGAAGGGTTGAATCCTGTGACCGGTGAACGGCTGACGGCCCGGAAAAATTCGACGCGGGTGGAGGATGGCGAGGTCGCGCCAAACCGACGGATTTTTTACGACTTTACCTTCAGTCCGCCAAAGAGCGTTTCCATCGTGGCCCTCTACCAGGATGTCCGCATTATCGAGCTGCACAACCGGGCGGTGCGGATGGCCATGCTCGAACTGGAAAAATGCGCGCAGACGCGGGTACGCAAAGGAGGTCAAGACAGCGACCGGGTGACGGGCAATCTGGTCGGGGCCTCGTTCCAGCATGACACCAGCCGGGAACTCGATCCGCACCTGCATACCCATTGCGTGGTGATGAACGCGACCTTTGACGCGGCGGAGAACCGCTGGAAGGCACTGCAAGCCTCCGGCATGTATCACGCGCGAAAATTCGCGGAGAACGCCTACTACCACGAACTCTGCCAGGGCCTGCGGCTCCTCGGTTACGAACTCGAATCCAACGCCCGCGACTTTGAAATCAAATCGGTCCCCGCGAGCCTGATTGAGCGCTTTTCCAAGCGGCACCGGCAGATTGACGAAGAGACGAAAAAACGGATCGAAAAAGAGGGCTTGCGGGGGAACGTCAAGGAGCTGCGCAAGCAGGTGGCGCACGATGCGCGCAAGCGGAAGATCAAGGATTCGACCGCGGACCGGCTGCGCCCCTCGTGGACGAAACAGATGACGCCAGCGGAGCGGTCGGCTCTGGATGCGCTGCGCCAGCTCAAACCGCAAGGGCCTAAGCCGGCGGATGTCGCGGCAATCGTGGTCTGGGCCGATGAACACCTCTTTGAGCGCCGCTCGGTCGTTTCCGAGCATGAACTTCTTTCTGCTGCCTTGGCGCATGGCCGGGGGCAGACCTTTGATCTGGCTGCGCTGCGCGAAGCCATCGAAGCCCGGAACTATCTTCGGGAAAACGGCACCCTGACTTCACGCGAGGTTCTGGGCTGCGAAATGGAAATCGTCATGGCCGCGCGGGACGGCCGCCGCTATTACGCTCCGTTCAACTCCGGTTACACGGGTTCGCCCGCCCTGTCGGCAGAGCAACGGGTCGCCGTGAAACAGATTTTGGGGAGCGAAGATTTCATCACGCTCTTTCGCGGCGGCGCGGGCACGGGCAAGAGCTTTGCCCTGAAAGAAGTCGAGCGCGGCCTGGCCGCCGTCGGTCATCCGGTGGTGGTGCTCGCTCCACAACGCCAGCAGGTGGCCGATCTGCAAAAAAGCGGCCTGCCCGCGCAGACCGTGGCCCAGATGCTCACGACCAGGCAGATTCCGGCTCAGGCCGTCGTGATGGTGGACGAGGCGGGACAAATCGGTGGGCGGCAGTTGCGCGAATTGATCCGGCTTGTGCAGGCGCAACACGGCCGGCTGATTCTTTCGGGCGACACGCGCCAGCATGGGGCCGTGGCGGCGTCGGATGCCCTGCGGGCCATCGAGCGCTTTGGCCGGATTAAAGCGGCCGAGATCCGGGAGATTCGCCGGCAGAATCCGGACCTCGGCAAATCGCAGCCGGAGCGCGCGGCCATCCGCCAATATCGCGCGGCGGTCAAGGCTGCGGCCTCTGGCCACGCACTCGAATCTTTCGACCGGCTCGACCGCCTGGGCTGCATCCGCGAACTGAACGAGCGCGATCGGCGCAGCGCGCTCGCTCAGGAATACGTGGCGGCCGTGCAGCGCAACGAAACGCCGCTCGTCGTGGCCCAGACCTGGAATGAGGTGCGGGCGGTCAACGAGGCGATTCGCGAAGAACTGAAGGCGGCGGGGAAACTCGGCGTCGGCCGGACGATGGAAGCGTACCAGTCCGTGGACGGCACCGGAGCGCAGAAGCGCGAAGCAAAGTTTTATCAGGCCGGACAGTCCGCTTACTTTTTGAAAAATTACGGCCGCTTTGCCAAAGGCGATTTTTGCGAGGTGCAGGGTGCCAGCGAACGCGGCGTGATTCTCGTGAAGAACGGCCGGCGTTCCACCCTCAGCTATCGCTACACGGATCGGATTGCGGTGGCCGCACCGTCCAAAATCGAAGTCGCGCCCGGCGACCGGCTCCAGCTCAAGTTCAACGGCAGG
Organism: Opitutaceae bacterium; assembly: GCA_035650695.1. Classification (GTDB taxonomy): domain Bacteria; phylum Verrucomicrobiota; class Verrucomicrobiia; order Opitutales; family Opitutaceae; genus DASRHD01. The sequence continues at coordinate 1,791 of DASRHD010000134.1, read as the reverse complement.
TCCGCCGAGGGCGCACCGCTCAACAACGGCGAACTCGTCACCGTGCGCAACGTGCGCAAAAACGGTGTCTTGGTGGTGGAAGACGAGAGCGGCGCACGCAAAACGCTTGGGCCATCGCAACGGTTGTTCAACCGCGGCTACGCAGTCACGTCCCATGCCTCACAGGGCAAAACCGTGGATACGGTGCTCCTGGCCGATGCCGCGAATCCGGCGGCGACCAACCGCAACCAGTGGTATGTGGCAATCTCGCGCGGCCGGAAGCGGGCGGTCGTGTTCACCTCGGACAAGGCCCAGTTGCGCGCCGACATTGAGCGCACCGGCGAGCGCAAGCTGGCGCTGGAATTGAAAACGGATGCCGGCGGGCCGGCGCAAACATCGCGCCGTCGGCAGTTGCCGGATTGGACACATCAGGCGTGGAACATCATCCAGCGCCGGCAGCGCGAAACGTTTTGCGAAAATCTGCGGCAAACGCCACCCCGGCTGACGCCCAACGAGCGGAGCCGGAAATTTATCCAGCAAGTTCAGCAGATAAAGCAAACCCAGCAAACCTCCATGAGGATTCATCTATGAGCCTGAAAGAACAAATCAGACAGAAACGCATCGAGCAGGGAATGCTGCCCGAGTCCTGCCACATCATTAAAATGCAAGCCTCCACCTTGCAGTTGGAAGCTTCCAGCGGCAAGTGGTGGGTGCTGCCGTGGCATCACTTGGTGGGCTGCTACCTCGAAGGCGAAAGCGAACCTGAAACGCTCCGGCTCACCTTTGTGGGCTACGAGGCCGTCGTCCGGGGCGTGAACCTGTACGGGCTGCTGCAAGACATCGCCAAGCAGCGCCTCGCGAGCCTGCGCACTGCGCCTAAGGAATACTTAAGAGCCACAGGCCGAGAAGCTTTCGTCCTCGAAATCGAGGTTTGTTCGAGCGAAGGGGCCATCGGGTAAACGCAAGTCGCTATCAAACAATGCTAAAGACATATATGCTGGATTATGGTAGAGTCGGTGAAAATGAGCCTGGAAGCCAAAACGAGGGTCGAGATCGACGGCATGGAGTTGCCGGCTTACCTTCTGGAAAATTTTGAGAAGGCCGAACGCAACCTCCGTGCGACCTACGGCCGGAGTCCGGCGGTGCCGGACTTATTGCGCCTGTGGATCGCCAACGCCACATCGTGGGGCATCCAGGCCGACTTTGAGCGCACCGTCCTGGACGTAAAACGCAGCACAGCCCAGCCGAACAAAGAGGGAGTTTTCGATGAAGATAGCTTTGAAATGTGAACGCCGGTCGCCAAAATAAGGAATCCACCATGTCACTCGCTGACGAAAACGCTAAAAAAGAGGTGCAGGAGCACGCCGAGGCCGCCCGCCTGGCTGATAGGGAGCAGGAAGCCCAGCTGGACAGGTTCATTGCGGAAAATGCGCAGCTTTTAGAGCGCTACGGCGCGATGAGCAAAGCGGAACTCGTCCGGGGAATGATGGTCGAGGAAATGAAGCGTGAGGAAAGCAGAGCGGCGGTTCGCAGCACTCGCGTCCTGGCCCAATGGGTAACGGAGAACCCAGATGTCGTGGCCAAGGTCGAGGCGCGTTTTGAAAATAAAGCGGCGGAAACCTGTGAACGCGCCTTCATAAAGATCGCAAAGAAGGTGGCTGTGAACCAAACTATGCAGCCCAAGGGTATTAGTCCCTAATTGTGGTTCTTTTTGTGGCAATTATTGTACGTCGGAAAAGTCGCCGATAAATACCCGCCCAGAACTCTCATTCAATCCACTCCGGTTTTTGGGGTGCAGGTAAATCGAGCCGA
>DASRHD010000133.1:0-6857 GCA_035650695.1 Opitutaceae bacterium | reverse complement strand
TGCACTTCTCCCAAAACCGTAAACCGACGCTTGGAAAATTCCTGCACCGTCACGCTGACCTGCGGATTGATCAGGTAGCCCTGGGCGAGGCGCTCCTGAATGAGATGAGCCGCCGCCTGGGGCGTCATGCCACCGACGCTGATTTTCCCGATCAAGGGGAAGACGATCGTGCCCTCGTTGGAGACGCGCAGGACCGATTTTAGATCTTCTTCTTGAAAGACGGTGATCTGCAGCACGTCGGCCGGCACAATTTTGTAATCGGTATTGATCGTAGGCGGCGGCGGGGAGGCCGTTCCGGCGGCGGCATCCTGTCCGTGTACCGCCGGAGAGGAGGCGCAGGCGCCGACCAGCAGCACCATTCCGGCACAGATCAGCCGGCAGCCGATTTTCATCCCGACGCCGAACCGTTTAAAAAAGGACCGACACGGCAAAAGTGGCCAGATCCTCGCTGAACGTGAAGGGAGAGAGGGAAGAATCATTCCTGCGATGTTCATAGGAAAGGGCGACGGTGGCATTTCGGGTGACGTCGCGGGAAGCGGACAGTTTGTAGAAATAATAGTCATCGTGACGGGCGACGGTCGCGGTGGTTTGGTTGTTTTCATAGTGGTCATGGACCAGACCGCCGGAGGCTGAGACATAGACTCTCTGCAGGAAACGCTGCTTCACCTCGGCTTGATAAATATTCTCCACGATGTTTTCGCCGGTATACTCGGCAGAGGCGGTGGTGTCGCGCCGGCCGCTGATCGTGATGGTGGTGCCGTCCGCCGGTGTGAAGCCGCCGCTCAGATCGAAAACAAACTGGGTGCGGTCGCCGATATGGCTGCTGAACTGGCGAAACTCCGCGCCGGCCTGGCCGGAAAACGACAATTTTTCCGTCGGCAGATATTTTATTTCCAGCTGTGGCTGCTCATAGGTCTGGTTCGCCCCATGCGTCGCATCGAGATAGCCGAAAGTCGCGCTCCCTCCCACGGCGGTCTTGGGCGCAATTTGATAATCGAGGAATCCGCCTGCTTCTCCGTCGTCGGAATTGAAACCGCCGGAATACTCCGAACGATTGCCGGACAATTTCACTCCGCCGGTGAGCTTGCCGGAAATATCGTAGGCGGCGGCGGCATCGCCGGTATAATAGGTTTGCTTGATCCTGCGACCGACATCGATCACCGGATCAGACTCGGTTTGAAACTGCAGATCGCCGCTCAGATTCCATAGATCGCGCTCCTTCTGACCGGCGATCTTGACGTCGTTGTTTACCACATCCTCCTTATGATATTTGGAAAACAAGACGCCGTCCGGAGTGTAGCTGGCATAAAGAAAATCCTTCCATGGCAGATCCTCTTCACCGGTTCTGACCAGAAAATGAGGAATGGGGGCGAACGAAGCCAGCGTCTCGCGAAAATTGCCCAGGCCGACGGCAAGGGTCGGGTCCAAATGCGCGTAGAAATCGCTTTTTCGATGCGTCGGCTGGATAAAGATATTATTATCGTAGGTGAAAAGAGCAGAGAGGAGAGCGACAAATTTCCACTCGTCGGGCGCGTTCTCTGGTGCACTGATGCCGGACGGACTTTGGACCTGAGTTTGCGGTTCTCCGCCCGGGCCCAGCGGAGCGGAAGGCGGCGGATCAGCGAGGAGAAGAACCGGAGCCATCAAGGTCAGGGCGAGCGAACGGCGGCGCCGAAACCCTCCCTCTATTTTTGGCCGTAAAACGTGATTATAAATCCTGCGCGAGACATGGAAATCGGTGATTTTCATGCCGGTAGTGAAGATATAAGCATCTTCATATTAATTGATTATATTGGCAGTTGGGGGGTGAGAGGCGGCAAAAGCCGCGCCTTAGATAGCGTTCGGTGCAGACGGTTCCGTTAAAACCTCTCTGCTGCGACAAATGCCGGCCCTGACCGTCTTTTGCGGCCGAACTTTTTTCCCGCCCGCCAGTCAAGAGCACCTTCAGCAGCCCTTTTGTCCGCGGGCTGATCGGTACGATCATCGGCCGGCGGCAGGAGTGGTCCCTGACCATGAATAAAACCACCCTTAAGCGAGGCTTGCGCTATATCAGCCGGTTTGGATGGCGTGCGGGGCTGCCCGCCATGCGGATTCATTCTCCCTCGGATGAGATCGTCAAAGTCCGGCTGCCCGGCGTGAAGTTTCCCTTCTGGATTCGCAGCGGCACCTCGGACGTCGAAACCTTCGAGGAGGTGTTTCTGACGCGGCAGTACGCCCTGCCGTTTCCCGATTTTGAACCGGCGCAGATTTTGGACCTGGGGGCCAATATTGGCCTAGCCTCCCTCTTCTTCGCCACGCAATGGCCGGAGGCGCGCATCCTCGCGGTCGAGCCGGCCGGCTCCAATATCGGATTATTAGACAAAAATATCCAGGAATGGCCGTCCATTACCCGCCTGCAGGCGGCGGTCTGGGCCCAGCCGGCCCGGGTCCATATTGCCAATCCCCACGATGAGCCCAATACCTACCGAATGACGGCCGACGCCGGCGAATCGCTTGGCGAGGAGGTGCCGGCTTACACGGTGGAGCAGCTGATCGATCGCCAGGGCGGCAAGCGCATTGATCTGCTGAAAATGGACATTGAGGGAACCGAGGCGGAAATTTTCCGCCATGGCGCCGATTGGATCAGTCGGGTAAGCGTACTGGTCATTGAACTGCATGACCGGATCGTGCCGGGCTGCGCCCAGGCGTTGTACCGGGCCTTGCAGGGCCGTCGTTTCCAACAGGAAATTGTCGGCGGCAACCTGGCGATCGATCTGCGCTGATCTTGGAAGGAGACCCCGGCTGGGCGATGAGCTCAGCCCGCCTGGCTCGGCTCGGATGGCGAAAAGGAGGCGTAATAATCGCCGATGGAGAGCGGATTGAGCGGAAAAACGGGACGACCCAGGCGTTTCGAGCTGACTCGCTCTAGTTCCACCGCGACATAATAATTGTGGCGGACAAAGCGGAGGAAATCCGCGCGGCTGAGGGCGAGGCAGAGCGTTTCCTCCCGGGCGATGAGGGACGCGGTGGAGACGCCGTTTTGCAGCAGACTGATTTCGCCGAAATATCCGCCGCGCCGGATGCGGCCCACCCGCTTCGAACCGCGCATGGCCTGAACGCTTCCATCATAAATAATATAGAAGGCTTGGACGTTGTCGCCCTCATGCATAATGAGTTCGCCCTCCGGATACTTGACGATTTGGGAAAGCTGGGCAAAACGCGCGGTCGCCTGGCCACCCCAATGAGAGCAGAGCGGGAGTCGACGGAGGAAGGCCAGCTTGTGGGTGAGATTGTAGACGGTCTCGTTGCCGAGCTTGTTCACGACCAGCCGCTCGAACTCGGCGACCGGAAGCATGTAGGCAAAAAGCGGGGTGCGGCTCCGGACCTCCAGCTGGGGGTTGCGCGTCTCGACCACTTCCTTCGTGCCGAAAACGTCACCCTCGGAGAGATGGAAGGCAAATGCCCGCCGGCCCGACTTGAGCCGGCGGTAGACGGAGGCCGAGCCGGAAGCGATCAGACCCACCTGTTCGGATGGCTCATCAAAGGAGATGATTTTTCGCCAGGCTTTCACCGTCAACGGCCGGAGCAGGGTGGACAGCTCTGTCTGGGCCTCGACGTCGAGGCGCCGGAGGAGCGAGCTGCGGGCGATCGCCTGCCGCAGATTGCTTTCCGTGTAGGTTGGCTCCGCGCTGGCGTGCCAGCGCTGCCAGCGGCGCTGCCAGCGCCGGAAAAAATTGCGCACGGTCAGGCGCATGGTCTGCCAGAACTGGTAGATGCACCAAGCCGCCGCCACGACGACCACCGCTCCGATCAGATACGGTATGCTCCGGCGCCAGTAGGCGGCGTCGGAGAGCGTGGCGCGGATGGAAAGATCGAGGAGATTGAAAACAATCCCGGCGCCGAGAAATGCCCAGCCGACGCCCAGCAGCAGCTCGGTCGTGGTCGACCGCCAGTCAAACTGGCGCCAGATGATCTGCAGCCGGCGCATCGGTTCATGATTGAGGGTGAAGAGGAGGTGGCGATCGACGCTCAGGCGGGGCCGGCGCCGCACCATGGCTGCCATTTGGCCGAAAAGCCCGTCAACCGGACGCAGGCCGACAAAAAATCCCAGGATGGGAAAGAGGCACCAGCTTTTCTGCAGAAAAAGCGACAGACCGGCGATCGTCCCCAGGGGGGCGAGAAATCCGCACCAGGCCGACAGCTGGGTGGGGGGATCGGCCATGCAGATGTCGCGCACATCGAGCGCAAAGTGCGGCACCAACGTCTGCCAGTGCAGCCGGGGCCGGTAGACCTCGTTGCCGCTCGAGCGGAGAACCGAAGCGGCCACCGCATAGCCCAGGCTCAATCCCACCGCCAATGCCACCCATCCCACGACGAAATCCTGCCAGCCCACCGGTCGCGGGATGGTGCGGAAAAAAATCAAGGCGATCGACGCAACCAACAAGGCGGTGGAAAAAGTCAGGGTGAGGTGAGGGGGAAGAGGAATGAACCAGCGCATGGCGTTGCGGCGGAAAGACACATTCTGGCCTTCGTGAAGAACACCGGCGCGATGGGCTTTGAGAATAACCTCATAAAACTCATTCAGGGCGGGACAGGTGCGGTCCTGGATCATCTTACCCAGGACGTCCGGCACCGTGGCCGACTCGTGGAATTCCTGCAGGACCGCCCATTGCTGGGGAGTGATGGTCAAATAGGTCTGGGCCGGAACATTTTTGACTACAAAGGCGCCTTTGTAACTGCGGCCGAAGCGCAGGTCCCGGTTCAACGACAGCTTTTCAGCTGTGAGCAGCAGGGATTCATTCATCGGAACAAGAACAGATGAGGCACGGGCCCTCAACTAACCTAGCATCGAACGTACCGTTTCGAGAAGCTGGGTGCTTTCAAAGGGCTTGGGCAAAAATGAAAAGTTGGCTTCATCGGCGACCCACTGGGTATCCTCGTTGATATGGCCGCTGAGGAGCACGATCGACAGCTGCGAATCCTGCTTGCGCAACTGTTGGGCGAGGGTCAGGCCGTCCATTTCCGGCATCACCACGTCGGCCAGGACCAGGCCGATTTCCTCCTTGTGCCGCTGCCATTCGGTCAGGGCCGCAATGCCGGATTCGGCTTCATAAACGACGTAGGCATTCTGACGAAGAATGCCTGCCATGACGCTCCGGATGGCGACCGAATCATCGACGACAAGAACCGCACGGGAATTTTTCACTGGAAAGAAGCAAGTTGGCTGAACAATTTCCGCCCCTAACTAGACGGGCGGGACGAAGTCCATCAACGCAATTTTAGCAGAGTACGCAAGTTTTTTAGCGCCAATAAGTTGCTTTGAAGCAAGGCGACGCGCCGGAATCCTGCATTCTGCGCGATAAAAGCGATTTTCCCGCCCGGGGTCGCACCCGAAATGAATCCGGCATTGACACTCCTCCTCGCCTATGGGAATGGGTCGGGCTCCGCAAATTCCGCGCGCCGCTCCCGTGGCGGCGGGAGGCGCACCGAATCCTCAACTTCCCATTTCCATGGCCCACAACGAAATTCTTCTTCTTCGGCCGGTCGACGGCCTCGGCGGCGAAGGCGACCAGGTCAAGGTCCGTGCCGGCTACGCCCGGAATTTTCTGCTTCCGCAAAAGTTTGCCGTTCCCGTCACCCGTGCGAATCGCCGCCAGGTTGACGCCCTCAAGCAGCGCCGGGCCGCGCGGGAGGCTCACGAACTGGCTGGCGCCCAGGAGTTGGCAAAAAAGCTGGAAAAAGCTTCGCTGGCGTTTGCGGTGAAGACGGGCGAAGGCGGCAAGATGTTCGGCGCCATCACCGTCAACGATCTCCACGACAAGCTCACCGCCGCCGGCTTCGCCATTGAGAAGAAGCGCATCCACCTTTACACCCCGGTGAAGACGCTCGGCCAGCACACCGTCAAGATCCGGCTCCATGCGGACGTCACGGTCGATCTCGCCTTTGATGTCGTCTCGGAAAATCCGATCGAGCCGGCCGCAACGGAAGCTCCCGCCCCGGAGGATAAACCGGCCCGGACGGAAAAACGGGCCCGTCCGGCCAGAGCCGCCAAGACGGAAAGAGAAAAGGCTTGAGCGATTTGGTTTTTCCGCCGCAACCATTGGGCCGCGCTCCCGGCGCGGCCTTTTCTTTTGGGAAGAGCTTGGGAAGACCTTGAGAATAGTTTTTTGGGAATATTTTCTGAGTGACTCTTGATTGCTTTCTTCTCTCGCGATCCTAGCTCTGCCCTTTTCCCATGGTCGAAGATCTTTCCCTGCAATCCCGCCGCCCGCGCGCGGCTGGTGAGACCGCACCCGTGACCGGCCGCGCCCCGCCCCACAGCCTCGAGGCCGAGCAATACCTGCTGTCCTGCTGCCTCCTTGACGGCTCCGACACCATCGCCCGCTGCCTCGAGGCCCGGCTGTCGGCGGCGGCGTTTTATTCCTCCCCCCACCGCATCATCTACGAAAAGCTCTGCGAGATTTATCAAAAAAGTCCGCCGGTGGAACTTGCCGTCCTGGCCGAGGAGCTGAAAAGCGCGCAGCAGCTCGAGGCCGTCGGCGGCTATGCCTATCTCACCCAGATCAGCTCCAGCATTCCCACCACCGCCCAGGCGGTCTATTTTCTGGAAAAGGTTCGCGAGCTTCACCTTCTCCGCGAACTGATCAAGGCCGCCACCGGCGCGGTCGAACAATGCTTCAATTACCAGGGTGGGCTGGCGGAGTTCGTCGACAAGGTCGAGCAGGAGATCTTCAGCGTGACCCAGGCGCGGATCAGCGACGCGGCCAAGCCGATGAAGGAGCCGACCCGCGAGGCGATGAACGTCATCACCAAAATGATGATGAAAAAGGGCGAGATGACCGGCGTGCCCTCCGGCTTCACCGACCTCGACCGTCTGA
>DASRHD010000132.1:0-3676 GCA_035650695.1 Opitutaceae bacterium | reverse complement strand
AGCATCTGGTCGATCTTGATTCCCTGAAGCGCGGCAGGGAGGAGGCCGACGGCGCACAGCTCGCTGGTGCGGCCGCCGACCCAGTCCCACATCGGAAAGCGGGCCAGCCAGCCCTCGTTTTGCGCGATCTGGTCAAGCTTGGAACCGGCGCCGGTGATGGCGACGAAATGCTTGGGATAATCCAGGCCGGCGGCTTTGAGCGCGGCGGCAGCCTCGAGCATGCCGTTGCGGGTCTCGACCGTGCCGCCGGACTTGGAGATGACGATGACCAGGGTCTGGCGCAGCTTGCGGCCCAGCTCCTTGAAAACGAGGTCCATGCCGTCCGGATCGGTGTTGTCGAAAAAACGGACGTTCATCCGGTCGCGGCCGGACTTGAGGCGGCCGAGCGCGGCGCTGACGAATTGCGGGCCGAGGGCGGAGCCGCCGATGCCGATGACCAGCACTTCGCGGAATTTACCGGCGGGGCCGGCGATCGTGCCTTTGTGGACCTTGGCGGCGAAGTCCTTGATGGCGTCGAGGGTGGAGGAGATTTCGTCGGAGATTTCCTTCGTCGGAGCGAGCTCCGGCGCGCGCAGCCAGTAATGGCCGACCATGCGATTTTCGTCGGGATTGGCGATGACGCCTTTTTCCAGCGCCGCCATGTCGGCGAAGGCTTTTTCCATCTTCGGCGCCATGGTGACGAGAAACTCGTCGGGGAACGGAATCCGGCTGACGTCGAGCGACAGGCCGAGACCGGCGTGGTGATAAAAGTGGGACTTAAAACGAGACCAGATCATGGGAGTAGCGAGGAATGGACTAATAAAGCGCAATGCTTGCTTCTCGCTAGTCGCTCCTCGTTTCTTTTTTAAAGATACTTGTCCGTGACCGCGCCCTCGGATGCGGTGGAAACGAGCTTGGCATATTTCGCCAGCACGCCGCGGGTTTCCTTGGGCTTGTGCGGCTTGGCTTTTTTGCGGCGGGCGGCGATCTCCTTGGCCGGCAGGTCGAGGGTGATCTGGTTCTTGACCGCGTCGATCGTGATAGGGTCACCGTTTTTTATCAGGCCGATGAGGCCGCCGGTGGCGGCTTCAGGCGTGATGTGGCCGACGACGAAGCCGTGGCTGCCGCCGGAGAAGCGTCCGTCGGTGATGAGCGCGACGTCCTTGCCCAAGCCCTTGCCCATAACGGCGCTGGTGGGCGCGAGCATTTCGCGCATGCCGGGCCCGCCGACCGGGCCTTCGTTGCGGATGACGATGACATGGCCGGCCTTGACCCGGCCGTCGAGAATGGCCTTGAGGGCCGTTTCCTCGGATTCAAAGACAATGGCCTTGCCGGAGAAGGTGAGACCCTCCTTGCCAGAGATCTTGGCCACCGCGCCTTTGGAGGCGAGATTGCCGTAAAGAATGCGGAGGTGGCTGTCCGGCTTGAGGGGATCGAAAAGCGGATGGACCACGTCCTGGTCGGCCGGGTAGGGACCGACGTTCTTGAGGTTTTCCGCCACGGTCTTGCCGGTGACGGTGAGGCAGTCGCCGTGAAGCAGGCCGGCGTCGAGCAGCATTTTCATCAGCGGCGGCAGGCCGCCGATGCGGACGAGATGGGCCATGCCATACTTGCCGGAGGGCTTCAGGTCGGCGAGAACGGGCACCTTTTTGCCGATGCGGCTGAAATCGTCGAGCGAAAGCTTGACGTTGGCGGCATGAGCCATGGCGAGAAGGTGAAGCACGGCGTTGGTCGAACCGCCGAGGGCGATGACGACCGTGATGGCGTTTTCAAACGCCTTTTTCGTCATGATGTCGCGGGGACGGATGCCGGCCTTGAGCAGAGCCAGCGCGGCTTCACCGGCGCGGCGGCAATCGTCCTTTTTCTCCGTCCCGATGGCGAGCTGGGCCGAACTGTTGGGCAGGCTCATGCCGAGCGCCTCGATGGCCGAGGCCATGGTGTTGGCAGTATACATGCCGCCGCACGAGCCGGCGCCGGGGATGGAGCAGGTTTCGACGGTCTTGAGGCCGGCATCGTCGAGTTTGTGCGCCGCGTGCTGACCGACCGCTTCAAAGACGGAAACGATGTCGCACTCCTTCTTTGACTCGGGATGAATGCCGGGAAGAATTGTGCCGCCGTAAACGAAAACGCCCGGGCGGTTGAGGCGGGCCAGGGCCATGAGGCAGCCCGGCATGTTCTTGTCGCAGCCGCCGATGGCGACAAGGGCGTCGAAACCTTCTGCGCCCGTCACGGTCTCGAGCGAGTCGGCGATGACCTCGCGGGAGACGAGCGAGTAGCGCATGCCGGTCGTGCCCATGCTGATGCCGTCGGAGACGGTGATGGTGCCGAAGATGATCGACTTGCCGCCGGCCGCATCGGCGCCGGCCGCGGCTTCGCGCGCGAGCTGGTCGATGTGCATGTTGCACGGTGTGACCATGCTCCAGGTCGAGGCGATGCCGACGATCGGCTTGGCGAAATCGGCGTCGTGGAAGCCGACGGCGCGCAGCATCGAACGGTTGGGTGCGCGGTCGGGGCCGTCGACCACGACGGAGGAATGGGCGCGGAGGGATTGGGCGGAGGATTTGGAGCTCATGACGAAATCGCGGAGCGGACAGGCATACGGAAACGATGGCGCGCGCGCAAGCCGCGACTGCGCCGCGGAAAAACTTTCGGGATTGCTTCGGGGCGGGCGCCGCGCATTCACTCGATCCAGAGTTTTCGCATGGCTTTCAACCTGAAAAAAGTGCTCAAGGCGTTGCTGTTTTCGTCCAGCCGGCCGCTGACGGCAAAAGACATCCAAGACGCGTTCACCCGTTTTCACGAACAGCGGGCGCCGCAGCCGGCCACACCGGCGGAAACCGCCGATAAGCCGGCCGAAGCGCCCTCCGGGGAGGAGCCGGCCGAGGTCGTGGCCGATTTTCCCCCGGAAGCCGACGCGGACGTCCCTTCGCTCATCACCGCGGCCCAGATCCGCGAGGCGATGGACGAGATCGCGGCCGAGCTGCGCGCGGCCGACGATGTTTATTTGCTGGTGGAAGGGGCCAGCGGTTACCGGCTTGCCACCCATCCGCGCTACGCGCACTGGATTCGCATCCTCCGCCACGAGCCGCCGCCGGCCAAACTGTCGGCCTCCGCGCTCGAGACGCTGGCGGTCATCGCCTACCGCCAGCCGGTGACGCGCGCCGAGATCGAGCACATCCGCGGGGTGTCGGCCGAGGCCGGCCTGAACAAGCTGCTCGAACGCGAATTGATTTATGTGGTGGGCCGCGCCGAGGTGCCGGGGCGCCCGATCCAGTACGGCACGACGGACGCTTTTTTGGAATTTGTCGGCGTCAAATCGGTCGACGAGCTGCCGGCCTCCGACGTGCTCTCGCACCGCCAGATCGACGAATGGCTGGAAACGGCGATGAAGCCGAAGCATTTGTCCGACGCGGACATGGGGCTGGAACAGGAGAATCTGCCGCTGACGCCGGCCAACGGCCACGCTGCGCCCGCGCCGCCCGCCGCCGACCAAAAACCCGCCTGACATGGACCTTGGACCGATCCGCGAGAAAATCGACCAGCTCGACCGTCGCATGGTCGAGCTCCTCAACGAGCGGCTGGCCCTGGCGTCGGAGATCGGCCGGATGAAGCGCGACACGGGCGGGGAGATCTACGTGCCCGAACGCGAGGACGCGGTGCTGCGCAAAGTCGCCGAGCTGAACAAGGGTCCGATCAA
>DASRHD010000131.1:0-7493 GCA_035650695.1 Opitutaceae bacterium | reverse complement strand
TCCATGTATTCCGACATGTCGATGCGGATCATCGCCGCCTCGGTGTCGAAGAGCGTCTCGGCGAGCGTCTTGGCCAGTTCGGTCTTGCCCACGCCCGTCGGTCCCAGAAAGAGAAAACTGCCGACTGGCCGGCGCGGATCCTTGATCCCACTGCGTGCGCGCAGGATCGCCTCGGTCACGAGCGTCACCGCCTCATCCTGGCCGATCACGCGCTGGTGGAGCACGTCCTCGAGGCGCAGGAGCTTGTCCTTTTCGCCCTCGATCAGGCGCGTGACGGGCACGCCTGTCCACTTCGCCACGACCTCGGCGATTTCCTCCTGCGAAACCTCCTCCTTGAAAAGCGTCGTCGTGTTGCCGGCCTTCTCCGCCTTTTTCAACTCCGCCTCAAGCTGCGGAATCTTGCCGTGGCGCAGCTCGGCGACCTTGTTCAAATCGTAGGCGCGTTCGGCTTTTTCCATCTCGAGACGCGTGGCGTCGAGATTTTCCCGGACCTTGCGCACGCGGTCGACCGAGGCCTTTTCCTTTTCCCACTGCATCTTCAGGCCCTTGGCTTTTTCGCGCGTTTCGGCCAGCTCCTTGCGCAGCACCTCCAGGCGGCGCTTGCTCGCCTCGTCCTTTTCCTTGGTCAGCGCAGTTTCTTCGATCTCAAGCTGGAGTGCGCGGCGCGTGAGCTCGTCGAGTTCCTGCGGCATCGAATCCATCTCGGTGCGGATCATGGCGCAGGCCTCGTCGACGAGATCGATCGCCTTGTCCGGCAGGAACCGGTCGGAAATGTAGCGGTTGGAAAGCGTCACCGCGCTGACCAGGGCGTTGTCCTGGATGCGGACACCATGATGCAGCTCAAAGCGCTCCTTCAGACCGCGCAAAATCGAAATCGCGTCCTCCACGCTCGGCTGGTCGACCATCACCGGCTGAAAACGCCGCTCGAGCGCGGCGTCCTTCTCGATGTGCTTGCGGTATTCGTCGAGCGTGGTGGCACCGATGCAGTGCAGTTCCCCCCGCGCCAGCATCGGCTTGAGCAGGTTGCCCGCGTCCATCGTACCCTCCGTCTTGCCGGCCCCGACAATGAGGTGCAGCTCGTCGATGAAAAGGATGACCCGGCCCTCGCTGTCCTTGATTTCCTTCAGCACGGCCTTCAACCGCTCTTCGAATTCGCCGCGGTATTTCGCGCCGGCCACAAGCGCGCCCATGTCGAGCGCGAAAATGGTGCGGTCCTTCAGGCCCTCCGGTACGTCGCCGCGGAGAATGCGCTGGGCCAGGCCCTCGACAATGGCGGTCTTGCCCACGCCCGGCTCGCCGATGAGCACGGGATTGTTCTTGGTCTTGCGCGAGAGGATGCGGATGGTGCGGCGGATTTCCTCATCGCGGCCGATCACCGGGTCCATCTTGCCCTTGCGCGCCTGGGCTACGAGGTCGATACCGTACTTTTCCAGTGCCTGGTAGGTCGCCTCGGGATTGTCCGTGGTCACGCGCTGCGAGCCGCGGATTTCTTTCAAAACCTTCAGCACCTTGGCGCGGTCGAGGCCGAAACTCTTGAACAGTTTTTTCAGCGCTTCCGGCTTCCCCACCTCGAGCAGGCCGAGAAAAAGATGCTCTACGCTAACGTAATCATCCTTGAGCGATTTGGCCTCGTCCTCGGCCCGGGTGAGGGCGTCGTTCACCGCCTGGGTCACGTAAATTTTCGATGTATCGACGCTGCCTGTGACCTTGGGCAGCCGCTCCAGCTCGCGGTCTACCGCCAGCTGCAGCGCGCTCACGGTCAGGCCAAGCTTTTCCACCAGCCCCGGCACGATGCCATTTTCCTGCCCAAGGAGCGCCGACAGCAAGTGCCATGTCTCCACCTCATTGTGATTAAGGCGGCGGGCGACGGCCTGCGCGTCGGTCACGGCCTGGCGCGACATCTGGGTGAGCTTGGCAAAATCCATGATTAGTCCCTTTGCATGCCGCGGACCATATTGGCCGGGAACCGTTCCGAGGGCAAACCACCTCTCCTGTGTGCCATTACCGGCCAGGATGTCGCCGGGCGGCGCAGACTGTCTCGCCTTGTGACACATCTCTGGTTTTCCTTTCCCTGTGATTGCCGAACTCACCCGGCTCCTCAGCCCGGAGAACGTCCTCACCGAAAAAGAGGACCTGATCCCGTATTCTTTCGACGGCACAGCCATGCTCAAAAAACTCCCGCGCGTGGTGGTGTTTCCGCGCCATGCCGGAGGAGTCAGCGCCGTGCTCAAGCTCGCGCGGGAACACCGGATGCCCGTTGTCACGCGCGGTTCCGGCACCGGACTCAGCGGTGGCAGCGTGCCGGTCGAGGGCGCGCTCGTCCTCTGTCTCCTCAAGCTGGACAAAATTCTCGAGCTCGATCCGCGCAACCTTACCCTCCGCGCCGAGGCCGGCGTGGTGACGCAGAAAATCTATGACGCGGCCGATGCGGCCGGGTTGTTTTACCCGCCTGACCCGGGCTCGATGAAGGTTTCCACCATCGGCGGCAATGTGGCGGAAAATGCCGGGGGGCTGCGCGGGCTGAAATACGGCGTCACCCGCGACTATGTGATGGGCCTCGAAGTCGTGCTCGCCGACGGAGAAATCTGCTGGCTGGGCGGCAAGTGCGTGAAGGACGTGGCCGGTTACAATTTGCGAGACCTTTTTGTCGGCAGTGAAGGTACGCTCGGCGTCGTCACCCAGGTGTTGCTTAAGCTGCTGCCGCGGCCGGCCGCGCGGCAGACACTGCTCGCCACTTACACCGCGATGGAGGCCGCCGCAGAAACGGTCTCGGCCATCATCGCGGCGAAAATCATCCCGTGTACGCTGGAATTCCTCGACCGCAAAACCATCCGCTGCGTCGAGGATTACGCGCACGCCGGCCTGCCGGTTGAGGCCGAGGCGTTGCTGCTGATCGAGACGGACGGACACCCCGCGGCCGTGGCCGACGAGGCGGCGCAGATCGAACAGATGTGCTGCGCGCACGGCGCGGTCTCGGTGAAACGTGCTGCATCCGCGGAAGAAGCCGCGCGGCTCACCGCCGCCCGCCGCAGCGCGTTCAGCGCGCTCGCCCGGGTAAAGCCCACGACGATCCTCGAGGATGCGACCGTGCCGCGGAGCGAACTCGCCAAAATGATCCGCTTCATCGCCCAAACGGCGGAAAAGCACCGGCTCGATATCGCCACTTTCGGTCATTTCGGCGACGGCAACCTACATCCGACCTTTCTCACCAACGAACGCGACCTCGACGAGATGCACCGCGTCGAGGCGGCGATGAAGGAAATTTTCGACTGCGCGCTCTCGCTTGGCGGCACCATCACCGGCGAGCACGGTGTGGGTCTGGCGAAAAAAGCATTCCTGCGACAACAGCTCGGCGACGCGAGTTACGCGCTGCTCAAACAAATCAAACGCTCGCTCGATCCGGAAAACCTGCTCAATCCCGGCAAAATATTTGATTAACCACAGAGACACAGAGGAAACGGAGAAATCATCCTTCATCCTGCCTCTGTGCTCTCCGTGCCTCCGTGGTGAAACCCAACCTTCTTCAGTCGCTCGATTACTCGGTACTCCAACAATGCATGCATTGCGGGCTGTGCCTGCCGACGTGTCCGACCTACGCCGAGACCGGCCGGGAACGGAATTCTCCGCGCGGCCGCATTGCGTTGATGCGCGCGGTGGCCGACGGAGAGCTGGAAACGACTCCGGTCTTCGCCGACGAGATGAGCTATTGCCTCGGCTGTCTGGCCTGCACCACGGCCTGCCCGGCTGGCGTCGATTACGCCACCCTGCTGGAAACGGCACGCACTCAGGCCGAGCAGAGCGGGGCGGTGTCTTCCCCGAAGCGCAGTTTCGTCCGCTGGCTCACGCTGCGTTTTCTCTTCATCCATCCGCGGGCGCTGCGTTTGGCCGGCCGGGTGCTGTGGTTTTGGCAGGCCAGCGGGCTGCAGACGCTCGTGCGCCGGTCGAAGCTCACTGCACTTCTCCCGCGCCGCCTGCGCGAACTCGAGTTGCAGACACCGCGCATCGCCCGTCATTTCTCCGACGGGCTAATTGCCCGGGTGGAATATTCCAAACCCTTCAGCGCAGAGAACGCAGAGGATGCAAAGATGAATTCCTCGGCGCTCTCCGCGTCCTCCGCGGTTGATCCCAAACACCGTTATCGCGTGGCTGTGCTGACCGGCTGCGTGCAGGATTTGATCTTTTCCGACGTCAATCGCGCCACGGTGGACGTATTGCGAGCGAACGGCTGCGAGGTCGTCACGCCGCGCGCGCAGTTTTGCTGCGGTTCGCTCCATGCGCACAACGGCGATCTTGAGACGGCGCGCGCTCTGGCCCGTCGCCAGCTCGATGCGATCGATCCAGATCAATTCGACGCCATTATCTCCAATGCCGCCGGTTGCGGCTCGCACCTGAAGCATTATGATCGGCTGCTGGCGGAGGACGCGGGCTATGCGGAACGCGCCGCCGCCTGGTCGCGCAAGGTGCGGGATATTTCGGAATGGCTGGTGAAAATTGGATTCAGAAAGCCGGTTGTTCAGAGTCGAGAGTCCAGAGCCGTCACCTACCACGAGGCCTGCCATCTCTGCCACGGGCAGAAAATCTCATCCCAGCCGCGGGAAATCCTGCGCGCCATTCCCGGCATCGACCTGCGCGAATGTGCCGAGGCGATGTGGTGTTGCGGTAGCGCCGGTATATACAATCTTACGCAGCCGCGCACCGCCGCCTGGCTGCTGCAGCGCAAGCTCGGCCACCTGCTCGCAACCGGCGCGGAGGTTGTGGCCGCGGCCAATCCGGGCTGCCAGCTCCAGCTGGAGAACGGTTTTCGCGCCGCCGACAAAGCCGTCATGGTCGTCCATCCCGTGGTGCTGCTTGCCCGCGCCTACGCGGCCGAGGCGAGGAAAATGTGACGTGGGCGTTACGCCCCAGAAAATTTCTGCCCAGCGGCGTGCAGGAAAACCTTATTCCGACGGATAATCCTTTACAGCTGATGCTGGTTCCCTAGACGCCGCAATAAGCCGTTCCGCCGATTCATCCACGGCCATGGTTGCCAACGCGACCATGGCCGTTAATATTGCTGCACCCTGGTTTCGCCGTTTCTTCCGGAGGATTTCTCCATGATTACGTTACCTGTCTCCTTTTGCCGCAATGCCGTCCTCGCTTGTTGCGTTTTTCTGGTGGTGGAATTTGCCGCGGTTCGCGCCGTTTTCGGCGCCGCGCCGGCGGGCGGCGGAAAATTTGTCCAACCCGTCGTGGTGGTGGATAACGCAAAGATCAAAATGGTCCGCTGGGTCCTGCAGCCGGGCGAAGCCACTCCGCCTCAGTCGTGTTCGCTCGACCACGTTGAGGTGGTGATCCGCGGGGCCCGCATTCAGGAGGCCGGCACGGACGGAAAGAACACCGAGGCTATCCAGAAGGCCGGGCGCGCCGTCTTTGTCCCGGCCGAAAACGGCACGATGGCGCTGGCCAATATCGGCGACACACCGTATGAAATGATCTGGACGGATTTGAAGCCGCAGGCCGGGCCGGCCACGCCCGTGCCCAATCCGCCGGTGATCAGCCCGCAGACGCTGGCTCGTCCCGTCACCTCCAAGGTGGTTCCGGCCCAGGTTCTGGTGGATAACGACCGCCTAAAAATGGAGCGCTGGACCTTCCAGCCGGGCGAATGTTCGCCCGTCCACATCCACGCCCTGGACCACGTTTACATCGTGGTGCGCGGATCAAAAATCCGCGAGATCACCGGCGAGGGCAAAACCAACGACGATGTCCAGGAGACCGGCCGCGCCGCCTTCTCGCGCGCCCGCGGGAAGGTTCATTCCTTCGGCAACATCGGCGACGCCACACCCTACGAAATGGTTTCGTTTGAGCTGAAATAGGTGGCCTCCGGCGGTCATGCGCGCACCGCGCGACGTATCACTGCTTGAGGAAGTGATTGATGCTGTAACTGAAATAAACGCCGAGACGGTCGCCCACATACCGGCCGGAACTGATGTAACGTTTATCGAGCAGGTTTTTCACGTTCACGCCGAACGTATGTGCGAAGTGCGACCTGCGGGGACGGTATTCGTATTGAAACCCGAGGTTCACGAGAGTGTAAGCCGGCAGGGTGATGTTTCGGCGGCCGTCGTTGGAAAGGATGAGGCCGGTTCGAGGATCGACGATGCCGCCATTCACCGCGTCGATCCAGGATTTGCCGAAATAGGCGATGCCCAGGTTGACGTTCAATCCTTTCAGCGCGCCCGCGGGAAAAATATACCGGCAAACCAGCGAAGCACTGTTTTCCGGCGCCTGGGTGGGATGGCGTCCGACCGAATCAAGGTCTCTGCCATTTTTGCTGATTCTGGCATTGGAAAAACTGTAGTTGGCCAGCAGGGTGGCGTTGGGTGAGGCCTGCCAGTTGCAATCGAGTTCGAAGCCGCGGGTCAACCGGCCGCCCTCGTAGCGCGTGACGGGAAAGCCGTTTTCGTCGAGATCCATGACCTGGACGTTGGTCTGCCTGGCATAGTAAGCGGCGAGGGTGCCATTGAGCTTGTTTTCCAGAAAGGATCCCTTGACGCCGTAATCGAAGCCGTAGCCGCCTTCCTTCGGCTGGGCCGCGCTGGTCCGGACGCCTTGTGAATTGGCAAAGAAGGAACTCCCGAGATTGGCATAAAGCCGGATGTTTTTGTGGACCTCGTAACTGGCTCCGCCGCCGGGCTCGAATGCGTTCTCATCAAAATAGGCCCGGTGAGTCAGCGCGGGATTTCCACTTTGCATCGCCGCGGCCTTGTCGAGCAGGCGGTAGACCGTTTCATCAAAGCGCCCGCTGGCGGAGACGATGAGCCTGTCGTCAAACGCGTTCAATTGCTGGCGGACAGCCAGGCCCACGTCATCGGTGTGATCGTCGTTCCAGCGCGCGATCTGCGAGTAGTCCCGGGTATTGAACGGCCAGACGACGGCGTAGTTGGGGTGATCGACGCTGAGGTTTGGGTAGTAATGCCTGGCGTTGACGTAGGGCGTCAGATCCGGAATGCGCCACGAAGGATCAGTCCGGATGTAAACATTATAGTCCAGCGTGAACAGGGTGCTGGCCCGGAGCTTGCCGCCGTGCAGCGGGTAGGTCGCCAGGACATCGGCGCTGAAACCGCCGCCGCTCTCGTTGATATTGTCCATGCCGGGAACGCGGCCGGCAATCTGGCGGGTGACGGGATTGTAATTCTCTCCCCGGCCCGAGGTGAAATTCCAATAGTCGCGGTTGAACCACGAGGCGGCGAGCTTCAGATTCCAGATGTCGTTGATGCGATGCTCGAGACTGCCGGTGAACTGGCTGTTTTCCCGGTTGGTATGGTTGATCGGACCCACCGGCGAAAAATTCCGCAGCTCGGTGGCGAGCCGGGTGTAGCGATGGACGGGATCGGCGGTTCCATTGTCGACCAGGGCCAGCTGGCTCAGGCCATTGCTTGGGCGCTTGATCCATTCCGCTTCAACCCAGAGCCGTGTTCCATCGGAGAACAGATGGGTGACCGATCCCATCAGAG
>DASRHD010000130.1:0-3154 GCA_035650695.1 Opitutaceae bacterium | reverse complement strand
GCCGAATTTCCGTCTCGGCACCGATCCAGGCCGGGCCGATCAGGGTCGCGGCAGGGGGAAGCTTGACCGTGGGGTGGAGATAAACCGGGCCTTCCACGTGCACGCCGGAGGGCAGCGGCGGCAGGGCCGCGCCGGGCGGATGCGCCGCCAGCGCCGGGCCGATCTTTTTCAACCACTCCCAAGGCGGTGCCGTCGGAGGGAAATATTCACCGAAAGCCGACAGCGATGCCGGCAGGGAGAAAAAATCGGAGGCTTTCACCGCCCAAGGGCTAAAATAAAAAAGCGCCGGGGAACAGCCGTTTTTCGGGAAAAGCGCAAAATTGAACGCGCCTTAACGGTCGAGAATCTCCCTCACCCAGCGCCGGTGCGGACCGGAAAAGGTGATTTCGTCGAGCGAAACCAGCGGCACCCAGCAGAGTTCGGCGTCCCGCGCCGGAATTTTTCCCGACCAGGCATGGACGGCTTCGGTGATCTGCCAGCGGGTGATGGCGCGCTTTTTCCTCGCCAGGAGCGCGCCGCGCGCCACCGCCCGCGCCGCCAGGCCGGCCTGCTCGGCCGTGGGCAGCTCGTGCAATCCCGCGAGGCGGCGCGCACCGGCCGCCGCCCGGTGCAACAAAAGTTTTCCGCCGCGCTCGCACCACACCCGCACGACAGCGCGGCGCTCGGTCTTTTTCAGCGCCAGGCGGGGAAATTTTTCCGGATCGCCGCGGCGGCCGGCGGCGCAAAAGGCCTGCACCGGGCAGGTCAGGCAGAGTGGATTGGCGCGGAAGCAGACCGTCGCCCCCAGCTCCATCATCGCCTGGTTGTGGTCGCCCGGCGATTCCGGCCCGAGCAGTTGCGCCGCCAGCGGGGCGAACTCCCGTGCCGCGGTGGCACTGTCGCGAAATTCGCGGTTGTCGGCGGTGAGCCGCGCGAGGATGCGCACGACATTGCCGTCGACGCAGGCGGCCGCCTCGCCCAAAGCGATGCTGGCGATGGCCGCGGCGGTGTACGGGCCCACCCCCGGCAGTTCCTGCCACTCGGCGGCCGTGCGCGGGGGCGCCGGACGGTCGACAAGGGCCTTGGCCAGCCGGTGAAGATTGCGCGCCCGCGCATAGTAACCGAGCCCTTCCCAGAGCTTGAGGACGCGCGCTTCCGGGGCGGCGGCCAGCGCCGCCAGATCCGGCAGCGCCTCCATCCAACGGGCAAAATACGGCAGCACGGTCTTCACCTGGGTCTGCTGGAGCATGAATTCGCTCACCACCGTGCGGTAGAGCGAAGGGGCCTGCCGCCAGGGCAGTCCACGGGCGTTCGCCCGGTACCAGTCGAGCAGCGCGCGCTGAAATGGAATTTTATGGGCAATCAGATCGCCGGCCACGCCGAGAGAAGACGAAGAAAAAGCCGGCAAAGCCCAAGCAGATTTTTTGTGCTTTTTTGCGCCTTTTCTGGCCAACTACCTCCATGCCGAAGAAATCCTCCGACGAGGAAGCCAAAAAACTCAGCGTTTACACCCTCAAGCTCGACGACGCGCAGATGGAAAAACTGCGCGCCCTGCTCGATGCCCGCGGCTGGACGCCGTTCGAGGTGGCCTACGCGCGCTTCGCCTACAAAGCCGACCACGCCAAGGCCAACGTCACCGCCTATGAGAGCGGCAAGATCGTCGTCGCCGGCAAAGGCACGGAGGATTTTGTGCGCGACGTGCTCGAGGCCGAGGTCACCGGCGCACCCAAACTCGGCTACGACGAGGTGCTGCATCCGGACTGGTTTGAACCGCACGCCGGCCTGGACGAGAGCGGCAAGGGCGATTTCTTCGGCCCGCTCGTCGCCGCCACCGTGGTAGCCGACAAGGCGGCGATCGACTCCTGGATCAAGGCGGGGGTGAAGGATTCCAAAAAACTCGCCGATTCGCAGATCGTCAAATTCGACGAGCTCATCCGCGCCACGCCGGGCGCGGTGGTGAAAACCTGCGCCTGCGGCATGGCCAAGTACAACGAGCTGATGTCCCGCCCGCATGCCAACCTCAACCGTCTCCTCGCCTGGCAGCACGCCACCGCCCTGACCCAGGCGCTCGACCAGAAATGGGTGCCGCGCGGCCTGCTCGACCAGTTCAGCGAAACACCGCTCGTCCAGGCCGAACTGAAAAAGAAAAACGTGAAGAACTTCGAGCTCGCGATGCGGACCAAGGCGGAAGAGGACCCGGTGGTGGCCGCCGCCTCGGTCGTGGCCCGCGCCGAATACGTCCGGTCGATGAAACAGCTTTCGCTGCGCTTCGGCGAGCCGCTGCAGAAGGGCGCGAGCGGCCGGGTGAAGGAACAGGCGGCGCAGATCATCCAGAAATTCGGCGCCCCGACGCTGCACGATTTCGCCAAGCTCCATTTTCGCACCGCCTACGAGGTGGTGCAGGCGGCGGGCAAGCTCGGCGAACTGCCGCTGCCCGAGCCCAAACCACGGATGGAGTGGGAATAGACCGCCTCGCTTCCCCGCCGGATCAAGGACTACAGTTTGTAACGTATTATATTACAAACAACAGCCCGGGAGCCGCGACAGGTCGGGCCGGGAGCGGTCAGGCTGCGACCGGCTGCGGTTGTTCCATCTCCGCCAGCCGCCGGATGTGCCGGGTGAAATCCTCGTCCTCGCCTTCGAGCAGCTGGGGCAAGGCGTCGCGAAAGTCGGCCCGCCGGACCCATTCCCGCATGTAATCCTCCCATGACTGCCACATCCGTGCCGTCTGCTTGTCCATCACTTCCTCGTAGACCAGCAGGTAGGCGCGCTCGAAAAGCGATATGAGAATGCCGAAGATGGCGAAGCGGCGCTCCTTCTGCTCGTCGGTCAGGGCCTGGCGCGCGCCGTCGCGGCGGAGAAGGTGCAGATCGGCGTTGTCGAGCACGAGCTTGAGAAATTCGCGATATTCGTCGGAGAGGCGCTGGAAAATCTCCTCCTGCTCGTTTCGGCGTTCTTTGCGGCGATCGATGACGAAGACAATGATGGCGAAGGGCAGAGCGAAGGTCTCCACCACGTAGAAGGCCATTTCTGCCGCCTGAAACACACTCATGCAAAACACCATAGCCAGGATCGGCCCGGATGCCAGCGGGTCTCCGCGAGGTACTTGCGCTGCGCGGCGGCTTCCTTTGTGATTCCGCCATGAAACGCCGCCAACTTCGCGGCTTCGACCTGA
>DASRHD010000129.1:0-11568 GCA_035650695.1 Opitutaceae bacterium | reverse complement strand
GCCGTGGCCGCCGTCCTCCTCGCCGTGCTCCAGTTCATCGTCTTCCGGACAAAGATCGGCACGGCCATGCGGGCGGTGGCGCATCATCCCGAGGCCGCCCAGCTCGCCGGCATCAACAACAATGCCGTCATCAGTTTCACTTTTGCCCTTGGTTCCGCCCTGGCCGGCGCCGGCGGCGTCCTCTACGCCCTCAACTATCCTTCGATCGATCCGCTCATGGGCGTGATGCCCGGCCTCAAGGCCTTTGTCGCCGCCATCCTCGGTGGCATTGGTAACATCCCCGGGGCCGCGCTCGGCGGGTTGATTCTCGGTACGGTCGAGACCTTTGTCGCCGGCAGCCGGTTCTCCACCTACAAGGATGCCATCGCCTTCGGCGTCCTCATCCTCATCCTTCTTTTCCGGCCCGCCGGACTGCTCGGCCGGTTCACCGCCGAAAAGGTCTGACCCATGTCGCGCGCCCATTTCGCCCTCCTTGCCGCGATCCTCGCCTCCCTCGGCATCTCGTTTTTTTCCGATCACATCGATCCCTACCTGCTCGATGTGCTCACCAGTGTCGGCATCAACGTCATCCTTGCCGTCTCCCTCAACCTCGTTAACGGCCACACCGGGCAGTTCTCGCTCGGACACGCCGGTTTTATGTCCGTCGGCGCCTATCTCTCCGGCTGCGTCACCGTCTTCCTCGGACCAAGGCTGCTCGGGGATTCCGGTGGGACCGCGCTCGAACAAAACGCGCTCTTCTTCGTCGCCCTCCTTTTGGGCGGCCTCTGCGCCGCTTTCGCCGGGCTGCTCGTCGGCGCACCCTCGCTGCGGCTCGGAGGCGACTACCTCGCGCTTGTCACCCTCGGCTTTGGTGAAATCATCCGTGTCATCTTTCAGAATGTCGAGGCCGTCGGCGGCGCTCTCGGTTTTATCGGGTTGCCGCCCTACACCAACTTCGCCTGGACCTACGGAGCCGCCGCCCTCACCGTCTTCACCGTCGCCTGCCTGGTCAACTCCACCTACGGCCGCGGTTTTCTCGCCACCCATGACGACGAAATCGCCAGCGAATCCGTCGGCCTCAATACCACTCGCTACAAGATCACCGCCTTCGTCGTCGGCGCATTTTTCGCCGGCATCGCCGGCGGGCTGTATGGTCATTACCGCCTCACCCTCACTCCCACCGGCTTCGATTTCAACCGCAGCATCGAAATTGTCGTCATGGTCATCGTCGGCGGCATGGGCAACACCTTCGGCGTGATTCTCGCCGCCATTCTGCTTACCCTCCTGCCCGAGGGCCTGCGCTCGGCCGCGGATCTCACCGGCATCCGCCAGCTGCGCTCCTTGTCCGAATATCGCATGATGATTTATTCGTTTCTGCTCATCGTGCTCATGATCGTCCGCCCGCAGGGTCTGCTCAATTTCCGGCTGGGCAAAAGCCGCGTCTGATCCCGCCCGCAAAGCCATGGCCGCGCCGCTGCTCCAGCTTGAAAAAGCCACCGTCCGTTTCGGCGGGCTCACCGCCGTCGACGCCGTCGATCTCACCCTCGGCGAGGGCGAACTGGTTGGCCTGATCGGGCCCAACGGCGCCGGCAAGACCACGATTTTCAATCTCATCACCGGCGTCTATCCGCCGACTGAGGGCCGCGTGCTCCTCGCCGGGCGCGACCTCCGCGGCCTCCGACCCGACCGCATCGCCGCCCTCGGCATCGCCCGCACCTTTCAAAACATCCGGCTCTTCGGCAGTCTCAGCGTCTTCGACAACGTGCGCGCCGCCTGCAACCTTCACCGCTCCACCGCGCCGGTGCACAGCCTGCTTCGTCTGAAAAAGTTTTGGGCCGACGAGCGTGCCATCGCCGCCCGGGCCGAGGAGCTGCTTGGCCTGTTCAACCTGCTTCGTTTTCGCGATGTCCCCGCCCGGTCGCTGCCCTACGGTGAACAGCGCCGCCTCGAAATTGTCCGCAGCCTCGCCACCCGCCCGCGGCTGCTCCTCCTCGATGAGCCGGCCGCCGGCATGAACGCCACCGAGAAGGCCGAGCTGGTCAAGCTCATCCCCCGCCTGCGCGAGCAGTTCAAGCTCACCATCCTGTTGGTCGAGCATTCCATGCGCGTCGTGATGGGCGTGTGCGAGCGCATTGCCGTGCTCGATTACGGCGAAAAGATCGCCGAGGGGCCGCCCACCACGATCCAAAACGACCCCAAGGTCATCGAAGCCTATCTGGGGGAAAAATCGAGTGTTCATCATTAATAAAACAACCACGGAGACACAGCGAACACTGAGCAAGCGGCCGGCCAAATCCCTCTCGAACTCCGTGCCCTCCGTGTCTCTGTGGTTCAAACAAAATGCTTTCTGTTTCTGATCTTCACGTCTCCTACGGCGCCATCGCCGCGCTCAACGGCGTCTCGCTCGAGATTCCCGCCGGCGCGATCGTCACCCTCGTCGGCAGCAACGGAGCGGGCAAAACCACCCTGCTCCGCACCATCTCCGGCCTGTTGCGCGCCAAGTCCGGCCGGATCACGTTCAAGGGTGAGGACCTCGCCCGTCTGCCCGCGCACCGGATCGTCGCGCGCGGCCTCTGCCACGTCCCGGAGGGCCGGATGGTTTTCAGCAATCTCACGGTGGACGAGAACCTGGCGATGGGCGCCTACCTCGAGACCGACGCCGAGCGTCGCGCCCGGCACCGCGAGTTCGTCTTCGCCACCTTTCCGCGCCTCAAGGAACGCCTGAAACAAATCGCCGGCACGCTTTCCGGTGGCGAACAGCAGATGCTCGCGATTGGTCGCGCCCTCATGGGCAATCCCAAGTTCCTCATGCTCGACGAGCCTTCCCTCGGCATCGCCCCGCGCCTCGTCAGCACCA
The DNA here is from genome assembly GCA_035650695.1 of Opitutaceae bacterium. Classification (GTDB taxonomy): domain Bacteria; phylum Verrucomicrobiota; class Verrucomicrobiia; order Opitutales; family Opitutaceae; genus DASRHD01. Next base: position 8,732 of record DASRHD010000129.1, on the reverse strand, counting down.
TTTTCGAAAAAATTGTCGAGATCAACCAGGCGCACGGCATCACCCTTCTGCTCGTCGAGCAAAACGCCCACCTCGCGCTGGAAATTTCCCGCTACGCCTACGTGCTCGAGACCGGGCGCATCGTCCTCCACGGACCGAGCAAGGACCTGCGCAACGATCCCCAGCTCAAGGCCGCCTACCTCGGCGGGTGACCGGAATGGCTCGCGGCCGGTTCAAGCCGGCGGCAAGGCTCGGGCATCCAAAACGTATTCCAGATTTTTTTGTCATTCTGAACGACGTGAAAGTACCGAGGCCGAAGGCCGACAATCAGCCATCCATCGGGATAATTTTGGGCCGACTCGCCCTGGATACTTCGCGGCGCTCAGGATGACAGTTGAATTACAACATCATCAAACCGGCTTGCTGGCGGTTGGCGATCGTGACAAACCCCAGGGATAGTTGCCCTATGGAAAGGTCATTATGAAAAACCTCAAAATCATCCTCGGCTGCGGCCTCAGCCTGCTTTTCGCCGCCGCCGCTTTCGCCCAAGACCAGGACAAAGCCATCACTCCCCCCGCCCGCATCGAACTCTTCAATGGCAAGGACTTCACCGGCTGGCAGTTTGCCACCAAGGGAGACGGCGACCCCAAGGCGCCGTGGTCGGTCGCCGACGGCGTCATCAAATGCACCGGCAAGCCCAACGGCTACATCCGCACCGAGCAGGCCTACCGCGACTACAAGGTGACCGTTGAATGGCGCTTCACCAAGGCCGGCAACACCGGCGTGCTCGTGCATATGCACCTGCCGGACAAGGTCTGGCCGCTCTGCATCGAATGCCAGGGCCAGCACGACAAGCAGGGAGATTTCTGGCTGCAGGGCGGCGCGAAGTGCAAGGACCATGACGGCACGACGCGCGAAAAGCGCTACCTGCCGATGCGCGGGCCGTCGCAGGAAAAACCGGTCGGCGAATGGAACACCTACGAGGCGATCTGCTCCGGCAATACCATCAAGATCATCGTCAATGGCACGCTGATGAACGAGGCGGACGACTGCAGTGTCACCTCGGGCTTCATCGGCCTGCAGAGCGAAGGCGCGGAAATGGAGGTCCGCAAGGTCTTCATCGAGCCGCTGCCTGGCGGCTGACTTCGCGATTCGCTACTCAAATGCGCCCGCCGAAACGGGCTAAAATTAAGCAGCCTATATGTTCGTTTCGCGATATTACCTCGGTCAAAAGAACTTGCCGACTTAGGTAAACAACACTGTTAGGCCATGAATATCCGAAAGGCGGTTGCTGAGGATGCGCAGGCGATTGCCGAGCTCCTAAATCACTATATCGAAAATACGACATGTACGTTTTACACGGAGCCGATGTCCGTCGAGAATCGCCGTGATTGGATCGCCGCACATACGGCAAAGCACCCAGTATTCATCCTTGAGCTCGACGGTGCGTTTAGCGGGGTCTGCGCGCTCTCTGAATACAATGTCAGACCGGCATATTGCCATACAGTAGAGAGCATGGTGTATCTGCGGAGCGGGATACAAGGAAGAGGATATGGCACGGCATTGATGCAGCGCGCGATCGACGACGCGAAGCATTTAGGGCATCACGCGATATTGGCAGGCATTTGCGCGGAACAGATTGCCAGCATACGATTACATCAGCGTCTTGGATTCGAAAAGGTGGCGCATTACCGAGAGGTAGGCAAAAAGTTTGGCCGATGGCTGGACGTGATCTATATGGAGCTGCTTTTGCAGAGCGCAAAAGAGGCCTAGCCTATATAACCCTGAAGGCTTAAGAAACCCAAGGTGTTTTCCATCTGGGAGCAGTTTCGGGACTTCAAAATTTCTGCAGAGGACGCCTCTTTGCGATTGCGCATCATCCAGCCAATTGTGAGCAGAAGATCATGAGGTCTAACTAGTCGCTAGAATCATGAAGAAAATTTTTGTCTGTCTGAGCCATAACCTCTCTTGATTTTTTCCCGAGGCTGCTAAAATTGCAGGCTCTTTTTGTCTTTTCGCTCTTTCAACTTTCCGCCCTCAACCTTCAACTCCCCCCATGTCCACCGCCACGCCGCAAAAATTCGAGTTCCAGGCCGAGATCAAACAGCTGCTCGATATCGTCATCCACTCGCTCTACACCGAGAAGGAGATCTTCGTGCGCGAGCTGGTCTCGAACGCCTCCGACGCGCTGGAGAAGCTGCGCCATCTCCAGCTCACCGAAAAGGAGGTTTTCGACGACAACCTCCCGCTCGAGATCAATCTCACGACCGATGACAAGGCGAAGACGCTCACCATCCAGGATTTCGGCATCGGCATGACGCGCGGCGAGCTGGTGGAAAACCTCGGCACGATCGCCCACTCCGGCTCGAAGGCTTTCCTCAAGGCGCTGAGCGAGGGCGCGCAGAAAAACGCCGGCCTCATCGGCCAATTCGGCGTCGGTTTCTATTCCGCCTTCATGGCGGCAAAAAGCGTAAGGGTTTACACGCACTCCTGGCGGGCGAACGAGCCTGGCCAGCTCTGGACGAGCGACGGCGCCGGCAGTTATGAAATCGAAGAGAGCGAAGGTCAGCGCCGCGGCGCCAAGATCGTCGTCGAATTGAAGGATGAATGCTCCGAATTCAGCCAGGAATGGCGGATCAAGGAAATCCTCCAGCGCTACAGCGCGTTCGTCGCCTTTCCCATCAACCTCAATGGCAAGCGCCTCAACACCGTCCAGGCGCTCTGGCTGCGCAACAAGAACGAAATCAAGGACGAGGAATACACCGAGTTCTACAAGTTCCAGGCCCACGCCGTCGACGAGCCACGCCTGCGCCTGCATTTCTCGGCCGACGCACCGCTCGCGATCAATGCCCTTCTCTTCGTGCCGAAGGAAAACACCGAAAAACTCGGCCTCGCCCGAACCGAACCTGGCGTTGCGCTTTACTGCCGGAAGGTGCTGATCGATCCGCACCCCAAGGATCTTCTGCCCGAGTGGCTCCGCTTCCTCAAGGGCGTGATCGACAGCGAAGACCTGCCGCTCAACATCTCGCGCGAGACGATGCAGGACAAGGCCCTGCTCGACAAGATCGGCAAGGTCATCACCAAGCGTTTTCTCAAATTTCTCGACGAGGAGGCCCAGGCGCGGGCCGAGGCCTATGCCGAATTTTTCGCCGAATTCGGCCTCTTCCTCAAGGAAGGCGCCGCGCTCGACTTCGCCCACAAGGATGCGCTGGTGAAGCTCCTCCGCTTCGAGTCGACCCTGACCGAAAAGGGCAAGCTCACCTCGCTGACCAATTATGTCTCGCGGATGAAGGATGGCCAAAAGGAAATTTATTTTCTCGTCGGCCCGAATCGGGAAACGCTCGAGGCCGGTCCGTACCTGGAGGGGTTCCGCGCCCGCAATCTCGAGGTGCTGCTCTGCACCCATCCGGTCGACGATTACGTCATGAGCCAGCTGCATGAGTTCGACGGCAAAAAACTCGCGGCCGCCGACAGCGCCGAGGTGAAGCTCGATGATCTGCCCTCGCCGCCGGAAGGCGAAGCGCTGGCCGGGGCGGACGTGAAAAAACTCGTCGGCTGGCTGAAGGAGACCCTCGGCGAGCGGGTGGCGGAGGTGAAGGCAAGCGACCGCTTGGTCGATTCGCCCGCCGCCGCGCTCAACGCCGACAAGCTGATGTCGCCGCACCTGCGCCGGATGATGAAGGCGATGAGCAAGGATGGCGCCGACACCCCGCCGCGCGTCGAACTCGCGATCAACCCGCGCCACGCCGTGATCAAGCGGCTCGCCGCCGCGCGCGAGACCGCACCCGAGCGTGCCGCGCTGGTCGCCGAACAACTGCTCGACAACGCCCTCCTCGCCGCCGGCCTGCTCGACGATCCGACGAAAATGGTCGCCCGGCTCTACAAGATTCTCGAAAGTGTCTGAAGCGGACCTGCCCGCTCATTGTTTTGAAAAAAGGCCGGTTCCCACTCCGGGCAGCCGGCCAATACCATCCTTCGCCCAGATGGGCATGGCCGGCACGTCGTCGATGATGAACCCTCCCGGCTCAAAAACCACGTCGTGAAAATTCTAGTAGATATTTTGGGAAGCAAAACCGCGGGCCGGAGAGCCCGGTGCTTCGCATCCCGCTCGGAGATGAAGGTTGGTGATCGACGAAGCAAGACCTTGATTCGTGGCGACCGGTAGGTGTTTCCCGCATTGACCCCCCACGGCAGACGGTGATGAACCGCGTCCGCTTTCTCACCTCTGGCCGAAGCCGTCGCCGTCCTGAATCAGCTCGATGCGGTTGCCAAAGGGATCAGCCGTGTAAACACGCCGGCGATCCGGCAGCGTCGTTTCCGGGATGATCGGGAAGCCCGCGGCGGAGAGCCGGCGGCACAACGCGTCGAGGTCGCGGACACAAAAAGCCGGATGAGCTCGCTTCTGGGCGGCAAAGCCTGCCGGCTCAACGCTGACGTGCACCAGCACGCCGTTTTGGCGGAACCAGCAACCGCCCCGAACCGCATAGGCGGGCGGCTTTGCCTCCTCCGCCATTTCCAGCAATCCGCTGAAAAATTTCCGCGCCTCATCTTCCTGCCCCGGCGGCATGGTGATTTGAATGTGATCGAGGCGGGTGATCATGGGCCGCAGCAAAATCACCCGCCTCCCCCGGCTTGTCCAGCCCGGCCCTCCGCCAAAAACCACCGGCCTTATCCGAGGCGGCCCGTCAGAGATTAAGATGCGCCACCCACGCCTCCTTCTGGCCAGAGGGGTTGATCCCCTCACCCGTCAGCGTCGAGCCGTCGGCCGAGATCATTGCCGTGACCAACGTCCAACCGGTAAGGTCGGCACCGTAATCGTTGGTCAGAATGTCCTGGGTCGAGCGCATGCCACTCTGGCTCGTCCAGAGAAAAGCCTGCAGGCCGTCGGCTGAATCGCTTGTTCCGACAATGATCGAACCGTCCGGTACCATGCTTTCCGCATAACTGTAAGAACCGCCACCGGGCAAATAACCCAAGCCAACCATTCCGTCCGCCTCGGTCCAGCGAAACGCCTGGAAAGGTGACGAGGAGAAGACACCAGGTTTCCCGTGACCCACCACGACCGAGCCGTCAGCGGACACCAGGTCAGCCTCGCTGTCCGTGTCGCCCGGCAGAAACCCCAAACCGGTGATACCGCCATCCTGCGTCCAGCGAAATGCTTGAAATACGAAATTGGGAGATTGGCCGGTAACCCCCGTGCCCACGATCACCTGGCCGTCGGCCGACACCCGCAGCCGGTCATTCTCCGTCGAGCCGGGAAGAAATCCGATGCCCACCATACCGTCCGACTGGGTCCAGCGGAAGCCCTCGATCATGCCCTCGCTCCCGCTTTCACCGACGATGACCGCGCCGTTGGCCGAAATGCCGTCACTTTGACTGTAGGTTTCGCCGGGCAAAATGCCCAGGCCGACCGTGCCGGCCGCCGCCGTCCAGCGAAAGGCTTGGAATCCGGCCGAGGAATCGCCCGAACCGGCCAGGACCGCGCCGTGGGTGGACAGGCCGGCCACGCTGCTGGTCGTGCCGCCCGGCAGCAAGGGCAACGGCACCATGCCCCCGCGAGGCGTCCAGCGATAAGCCTGTGAGCCAAATGCGTTGGGATCGCCGCCGCTCGAGACAGGAAAATAATATCGGCCGGTGATCACCCGGCCGTCCGGCGAGATGTGTTCCGCCTTACTGGTTACGCTGCCGGGCGGAACGCCCAAGCCGACCAGTCCGGTGCTCATGCGCCAGCGCAGCGCCTCGATTTGCGGACCGGGAAATGCGGTGTCCGACAGGTTGTTTGCCGCAATCACCCGCCCATTGGCGGAAATATCGGCGGCGGAGGTGCCGTCACCGCCGGGCAAGGGATCGCCCAAGCCGGAAAAAACTTGGGCCGACAGGGAAGAAGCACTGACCAAAAGGACGCCGCAGGCCGCCTTTGCGATGGATCCGAGAATAGAGATTTTCATTGGGGTTGCTTGGTCAAAAAATCGAAACCCTCCGAATGCCGCCTCGCAGACCCGCCGGTCCCGGCCGCGTTCCGCGTTTGGGCAATTGTCCCCACCTGCACGATTTCTCGTGCAAAAAACCTTTGCGGCCGGCCGACACGACAATTTGTCTGGCTCCGGTATTGTCCGCCGCCAGAGTCGGACCACTCGCCGCTATGCTGAAGGTTTTTTGCTTTGCCCTCGCCCTCGTTTTGTTCACCGCCGGCCTGGCCGCGCAAACGGAAAATTTCACGGAACAGACGCGCCTGCTCCGTTTTCCCGCGACCAATGGCCGCGCCATCGTTTTCTCCTACGCCGGCCAGCTTTACACGGTCGGCTGGGACGGCGGCGTAGCCCGCCGCCTGACCGACGGCCCGGGCTATGCGATGTTTCCGCGTTTTTCCGCCGACGGCGCGCAACTCGCCTTCACCGCGCAATACGATGGCAACACCGAAGTCTATGTCATGCCCGCCGACGGCGGAGTGCCCAAGCGCCTGACTTACACCGCCACGCTCGACCGCGACGATGTGGCGGACCGGATGGGACCGAACAACATTGTCCTGGCCTGGATGAACACCCAGCCGCGGATCGTCTTCCGTTCGCGCATGCGGTCGTTCGACGATTTTGTCGGCCAGCTTTATTCGGTCGGACTCGATGCCGAGCTGCCGCGGCAATTGCCAGTGCCGCGCGGCGGCTTTGCCTCATTTTCTCCCGACGATTCAAAAATGGCCTATAACCGGATTTTTCGGGAATTCCGGGCCCGCAAGCACTATCGCGGCGGCATGGCCGACGACATCTGGATCTTCGACTTCAAGACCGGCGCGCTCGAAAATATCACCCAGGATCCCGCCCAGGACATCATTCCGATGTGGGCGCCGAACGGAAAAATTTATTTTCTCTCCGACCGCGACGGACCGATGAATTTGTTCAGCTACGAATTGGCGACGAAAACGACGCGCCAGCACACCTTTTTCAAGGATTACGACATCAAATTCCCCTCGCTCGGCCGCGGCGCCATCGTCTTCGAGCAGGCCGGCGAAATCTGGCGGTTCGATTTGCAGGATGAAAAGGCCCGTCAGGTGCCGATCGTGATCAAGGAGGATTTTGCCGGGAGCCGGCCCGGGCTCACCCATGTCGACAAGTTCGTCACCACCGTGCATCCCTCGCCCGACGGGAAGCGCGCCGTGGTGGTCGCGCGCGGCGACATTTTCACCGTCCCGGCGAAGGACGGCGCGACGCGCAACCTGACCGACACCTCCGGAGTGCACGAGCGCGACGCGGTGTGGTCGCCGGACGGCAAATGGATCGCCTATCTTTCCGACGAAACCGGCGAAAACGAACTGTTCATCCGGGCCCAGGACGGCCGGGAGAAACCGGTTCAGATTACCAGCGGTGCCGACACATATTATTATGCACCCCGCTGGTCGCCCGATAGCCGCAAGCTCCTCTGGAGCGATTATCGCCAGCGCCTGCGCTATGTCGACGTCGAGAGCAAGGTCGTGACCGAGGTCGATCGCGCCACCGCCTTCGAGATCACCAATTATGCCTGGTCACCGGACAGCAAATGGGTTGCTTACGCCCGCCCGGAAGATGCCTCCCTGAGCAAAATCTGGCTCTATTCGCTGGCAGAAAAGAAACGCTTCGAAGTGACCGCCGGCTGGTATGCCGCCGACACGCCTGCCTTCAGCGACGACGGCAAGTACCTCCTGTTCAATTCCAATCGCGACTTCAAACCCGAGCTGAGCGACACCGAACTCGAACACGTTTACCGCGACATGCAACGGGTCTACCTCGTGACCCTGGCCAAGGCCACACCGTCCCCTTTCGCACCGAAAAGCGACGAGGTGGAAATTGAAAAGAAAACAGCCGGCAAGGCTGCCGCCTCCACGGATGAAAATAAAAATGAGGAAAAAAGGCCGGTGGTGAATGTTGATGTCGACGGCTTAAAGGATCGCATCGTCGGGCTGCCGATCACGCCCGCGAACTACGGGCCGATCCAGGCAGTCGACGGCAAGGTCTTTTATTTGCGCACGGCGGATGACAGCGGCGAGCTGGATGTCGCCAGCCCGGCGTCCGGGCCCAAGGGCACGCTGCTCGTCTACGATTTGAACGAACGGAAGGAGACCGAACTGGGGGAGGTCGGCGGTTTTGAGATCACAGCCGATGGCAAAAAAATGCTGGTCAAGTCCGGTGACGGCTATGCGATCATCGACCTGCCTTCGACCAAGATCGAGCCGAAGGACAAACTTGATTTCTCCGGACTGGAAATGCACCTCGACCCTCGGGCGGAGTGGACCCAGATCTACAACGAATGCTGGCGCCAGATGCGTGATTATTTCTATGCGCCGAACATGAACGGGGTGGACTGGCCGGCGATGCGCTCGCGCTACGCCGCCCTGCTGCCCTATGTCCAGCACCGCAACGACCTCACTTACCTGGTCAGCGAACTGATCGGTGAACTGCACAACAGTCACACCTATGTCGGCGACGGCGACCGGCCGGCCGTGCCGCGGGTCAAAATGGGGCTGCTCGGAGCCGAGCTCTCGCGCGATCCCATCACCCGCGCCTACCGCATCGATAAGATCCTGCATGGCGAAAATTGGCGCGAGAACCTCCGTTCGCCACTGACGGAAATCGGCGTGGATGTGAAGGAGGGTGACTATGTTCTTGCCGTCAACGGCACGCCCGTGGCGCAGGCGGAGAACCTTTACCAGCTGCTCATCGGCACCGCCGGCAAACAGGTCGTGCTCCGGGTCAACTCGCAGCCGACCGACGCTGGCGCCCGCG
>DASRHD010000128.1:0-4442 GCA_035650695.1 Opitutaceae bacterium | reverse complement strand
AGATGAGCAGCGGATCATCCGCACCGGCGAAGGCATTGTCGGAAAGCTGGAGAAGGAAACCTGGCCCGACGGCCACGTCACCTGGGTACTGACGAGCAAGGTCCCGTTGCGCGACCGGGAGGGCAACATCATCGGCACCTTCGGCATCAGCAAGGACGTCACCGCCTCCAAGGAGATGGAGCTGGCCCTGGAAAAAGCCCGCCGCGAGCTGATGGACGCTTCCCGCCTCGCCGGCATGGCCGAGGTTGCCACCGGTGTGCTGCACAACGTCGGCAATGTCCTGAACAGCCTCAACGTCTCCGCCTCCGTCGTGGCCGACGGCTTGCGCCAGTCCAAGACTGACAGCCTGGTCAAGCTCGGCGCCCTGCTCCGCGAACACTCCGGCAATCTCGGCGATTTCCTCACCCGCGATTCCAAGGGCAAGCTCGTGCCGGAATTTCTCGAGTCGCTGGCCCGCCATTTCTCCGAGGAGCGCACCCGCCTGCTCGGCGAGCTCGCTTCGCTTCAGAAAAACATCGACCACATCAAGGAGATCGTCTCCATGCAGCAGGCCTACGCCACCACCATCGGCGTGGTCGAGCCGCACGATCCCGTCAGCCTGATGGAAGACTCCATTCTGATGAATGCCGGCGCGCTTCTCCGCCACGACGTGAAGCTCATCCGCGACTTCAAGCCGGTCCCGCCGGTCCTGGCCGAAAAAGGCAAGGTCCTGCAAATCCTCATCAACCTCATCCGCAATGGCAAATACGCCCTCGACGAAAAAGGCCACGCCGACAAGATGATGACCTTGCGTATTGCGCCGGGGCCGAAAGACACCGTTCGCTTCACCGTGGAAGACAATGGCGTGGGAATTCCGGCGGAAAACCTTACCCGGATTTTTGAGCATGGTTTCACCACCCGGGTGAAGGGCCACGGCTTCGGCCTGCATTCCAGCGCCCTGGCGGCGCGTGAAATGCACGGCTCGCTCATCGCCGAGAGCGGCGGAGTCGGCAACGGCGCCACCTTTGTCCTCGAACTTCCCGTCGCCACTTCAGTATCGGCCGGCGAACTCAAGAACTGACCGCGGATAGGTTATGCCACGGTCATTGTGTCTGGCCCGGACCAGCCTGGATCGCAGCGTGCGCCGCGTACATGCCGAAGATCAGCGCCGCGGCCAGGCCAAAATAAAACACCGCCATCGTCACACGCCGGCCCGGCGTGACTTCGAAATACCGCTTTTCTTCGTCGGTCCTGGCCCGGAACAGGCTGAAAAGCCGCGGCAGCGACATGACGAGGACGAGAATGACGAGGAAGTTCGGATGCAAAAACGCCCAGCCACCGATGAGGGCCAGTCCGACCAGCCATAGCCAGGGCGAGAGCGCTGTCACGATCCGGCCGCCATCGAGGAATCCGAGCGGCGCAAGGTTGAAAAGATTGAGAAAGCATCCGGTGTAACCCAGCGCGATGAAGAGCGCGTTGCCCGTCAGCGGATAAAGCGCAAAGCACGCCGCCGAGCCCAGCGCGCCGAAAAACGGCCCGCCGATACCGACGCAGGCTTCCATCCACGCGTCGCGCGGCGCCTCCTTCAGGGCAATGAACGCACCCATGAAGGGAATGAAAACCGGAGCGCCGACCTTCAGTCCGAAACGCCGCGCCACCACCAGATGCCCGCACTCGTGCACGAAAATCAGCACGACAAAACCAAGGGCAAACCACCAGCCCCAGGCCAGGGCATAGGCCCAGACCGAAAGCACCATCGTGCCGCCGGTTTTCAGGATCAGCGGAAAGAACTTCAGCGCCGCCAAAAGGAGGAATTTTAGCTTGGCGAAAAGCGCGACGATGAGCACGCCGATCGGCGCCAGCGTTTTTTTGATCCGCTGCCAAAGTGACGGCCGCGGATCCACCCGGAGGGCCGAAGGGTCTTGATTTTGCCGGAAGGGCGATTCTTCCATCGGTAAAAGTTCTTCGGCATTGCCCGCGCCGTCAACGGATTTGGCTTTTTCGCCGCCCCGGCTTGCAACCTCGGGACGCGCAACTAGTCTGTGATAAGGACGTCAGGCTTCGTTGAACTCCCTCCTGGCATGAAACGTCTCGCTGCCCTTCTCCTCCTCGCCGTGCCGGCACTGGCCCTCGCCCGTGACGTCCATCTCGGCGATTCGCTGGAGGAAGTGCGTTCCGCCCTGGGCGAACCGCGCGGCCAGGCCCGCCTCGATGGGCGCCTCGTCCTGTTTTACGACCGGGGCGAGGTCGAACTGGTGGACGGCCGCGTGACAAATTCGGATTTTCTCTCCTCGGAGGATTTCGCCGCCCTGCAGGCCCAACATGCGGCCGAGGCCGAACGCGCCGCGCAGGTCCGTGCCGAAGGCGAGGCGTTGAAGGCCAAAAAGCTCGCTGATCCCGCCTTCGCCTCGGCCCCACCCGCCTACCAGGTTGCCTTCTGGGAGGATTTCCACCGCCGTTATCCCCAGGTGTCATGCGATGACGAATACAACCTCGCTCTCGCTCGTCGTCAGGAGGAACTCGATAAGCAAGCGCACGATCAAAATGTCACCGACCTTCAAAATCGAGCCACCGAGGCCGAGAACCGAGCCGCCGAGGCCGAACGCGAGGCACAGCAGGCGCGCACCAGCGGCTATTGGGGGTGGCCCGTCTTCTTCGGGGACACGGGCCGGCGCCACGAGCATGATCACGATCGCGGCGACCGCCGGGACCGTGATCGCGACCGCGGGAGGCCGACAGGGCCCACCTTTAGGTCGCCTTCCGGCCCGGCCCCGTCATCGCCCGTCCTGACCCAGCCCCCTTCCGCCAGCGGACTGAAGCCGCCGCCCTCCGCTTCCGGCCTGACGCCGCCGCCTTCGGCGTGGCCATCGCATTGACGGCCGGCCCTACGCTGTCGGAACAACAGAGGGGTTGATTCTCAAAAGTCCGGCCCCCCGCGTGGATGTCTCATCCGGAAGTCCCACATCGGCTGCCTTATATGCACGGCCATACCATAGTATGACATGAAACCAAATTAGTTATCTAGCGTCAGGCCATTTAACTAAGGCAATCCGTCACCAGGCACACCAGCATCGCCATGAAAATCTTCGCTTTTCTCCTCGTGCTGACCGCACCGGCGCTGGCGCTCCCAACCGAAGTTAAACCCGGTGATTCGTTCAACGACGTCATTTCCGCCCTCGGTGCGCCAAAAAGCCAGGAACGGCTTGGCGACAAACAGATGTTATTCTACGACCACGGCAAGGTGCAACTCGTGGATGGCCGCGTTACAAAGTCAGACATACCGACGGCGCAGACGGCCGAAATTCGGCCCGGTGACTCGCTCGCCGATGTCGAGGCCGCTCTTGGCGCACCAAAGTACAAGGAAAAACTCGGGAACAAACTGTTGTTGTCCTACGACCGCGGCAAGGTAGAGCTGGTCGATGGTCGCGTAACAAACGTTAATTTGTTATCGTCGGAGGACTTCGCCGTGCAACAGGCCCAGCAGGCGGCCGACGCCGCCCAAGCTGCGCAACGCCGCGCCCAGCGCATCGCCGAAGGCGGGGCGCTCAAGGCAAAAAAACTTGCAGACCCCGCATTCACCTCGGCTCCGCCAAACTATCAAGTCGCTTTCTGGCAGGATTTCCGCCGCCAGTACCCCGAGGCGTCATGCGATGACGAATACAAGCTCGCCCTCGCCCGCCAACAGGAACAACAGGCGATACAGGCACGTGATGAGAAGATCGCTGATTTGGAAATCCGTGTCGCGAACGCAGAGGCTCGCGCCGCCCAAGCCGAAAGCGAAGCCCAGCAGGCACGTTACAACAATACCTATCCGGGATCGCTTTTTATCGGAGACGCGGATCGTCATGACCAATTCAGTGGGCACCATCGGAATCATGACGAAGATAATCGCGCGCCCATGCCCGGCAACCCGGCAGGAACAAACCCAACACCAACTGCGGCCAGGACGACCAGTTCCGTTGGCCTGCCCCTGCCGCCTTCCGCGACGGGTCTGACTCCCCCGCCTTCGGCCACCGACTTGACGCCGCCGCCCTCGGCGTCGCCATCGCATTGACGGCCGGCCCTACGCTGCCGGAACAACAGAGGGGTGAATTCTCAAAAGTCCGGCCGCCCGGGTGAAGACTGGCTCGGGAAATCCCGCCGCGCGTTTGATCTGATAGTCGCGCTCGAGCGGATTCTTGATCCGGCGCAGCCGCCAATAATCGCGCCAGCCGATCAGGCCGCGCAGCAACGGCGCCCACGCGAAAACCGGAACGGGCACGTCACTGCCGTGAACGATCCGCCCGACGATCTCCGGCTGGAGGCAGTCGCGCAAGCGATGGCATCGCGTCGGCAGGCTGAGGGCGCTGATGTCGCCGTATAGGTTGGGATAGTCGCGCAGCATGGCGGAAAAAATATCGAAATAATCGGCGTCAAAGGGATGGCCGGCCGTGCCGCAGTGCGCCGCGATCACGGTGACGCCG
>DASRHD010000127.1:0-6080 GCA_035650695.1 Opitutaceae bacterium | reverse complement strand
TTGAAACGGCGCAGGCAGGTTCAATAAATTTCGGAAAAGGAATTCAGCTTTCATTCCGCAATCCGCATTCCTTCGTCCGCCTTATTCCACCGGTGCGTCGCTGGCGATGAGGCCGTCGTGCAGACGGACGATGCGGCGGGCATGGCGGGCAATATCCTCCTCGTGGGTAACGACGATGATGGTGTGGCCCTGGGCGTAAAGCTGCTCGAACAGCGCCATGATCTCCTCGCCGGTCTTGGAATCAAGGTTGCCGGTCGGCTCGTCGGCCAGGACGATGGAGGGATGGTTGACCAGGGCGCGGGCGATGGCCACGCGCTGGCACTGCCCGCCGGAGAGCTCGCTGGGCTTGTGGTGGAGGCGGTGGCCGAGGCCGACGTTTTCCAGGGCCTGCCGGGCGCGCTCCTTGCGTTCGTGCTGCGCCACGCCGGCGTAGATGAGCGGCAGTTCGACATTGTGCAGCGCATTGGAACGGGGAAGAAGGTTGAACGTCTGGAAGACGAACCCGATCTCGTGGTTGCGGATTTCGGCCAGTTCATCGTCCACCATGACGGCGACGTCGCGACCGTTGAACTCATAATGTCCGGCCGTCGGCGTGTCGAGGCAGCCGAGCAGGTTCATCAGCGTGCTTTTGCCGCTGCCGGAGGGGCCCATGATGGCGAGATATTCATTGCGGCGGATTTTCAATGCGACGCCGCGCAGGGCATGGATGATCTCCGCGCCCATCCGATAAAGCTTGGTCACGCCCTCGATCTCAATGACGAGCGGACCGGCCGGGCGGGTGAGGCGCGGAGCTTGGGCGGCGGAGGCGGCGGTGGTGGCGAGCATGGGAAAATGGCGGCGGGCGCCAGCTCACGGTTGCTTGGTTTTCACCGGTTTTTCGAGGCGGACTTTCATGCCGTCCTTGAGCGTGCGGCTGATGGCCGTATAGCTGCCGGAAACGACTTCATCGCCGGGATTCACCCCGTTCTTGATCTCGGTGTAAGTGTCGTCGGAAATGCCCATGTCGACCTTCTGGATGCGAACGTGGTCGCCTTGCTTGATGAAAACCACGTATGGCAGGCGCACGCTTTTGGCGCGGCTCTGATCGCGGAGGTTGGTCACGCTGGCCTGGTTGTCGCCCCGGTCCTTTTCGGCGGCCTTGGCGTTGTCCTGCTGGATCTCATCGGCCGACTTGCCGGTGGCGAGATCGCGCACGGTGACGCTCTGGATGGGCACGGCGACGGCACCTTTCACCGTCTGGGTCTCGATGTCGGCCGTGGCGCTCATGCCGGGGCGCAATTTGACGTCGTGGTCGGTGATGCGGATCTTGACCTGAAAATTGGTGACTTCCGACTGGGTGCCGGTGCCGCTGGTCGTGCCGGTGGCGGCGATTTCCTTGACCACGCCGTTGAATTTGCGGCCGGGATAGGCGTCGATGGAGATGAGCGCATGATCGCCGGCCTTGACGTTGACGACGTCGTTTTCGTTCACGTCCACCCTCGCCTCCATGCTGCTGAGGTCGGCCACGCGCATGATTTCGGTGCCGCTGAACTGGCCGGTGGCCACGACCCGCTCGCCCACCTCGCAGGAACGGGAGCTGACCGTGCCGTCCATCGGCGAATAGATCAGCGTCTTGGACAGCTGGTCGCGCATTTGGCTGAGCGAGCCCTCGGCTTTGGAAACATTGGCCAGGGCCGAGGTGTAGTCGGCCTTGGCCACGTCAAAATTGGTCTTGTAAGTGATGTAGTCGGAATCCGACACCAGCTTGCGCTGATAAAGATCCTGATACTGCTTCCAATCCTGCGCGGCCTTTTCCAGCTTGGCGTTGCTCAGGACGGCGGCGGCGCGCGCGGAATTGACGGCGGCCTCCTCCTGCTCGACCTGCGCCTGGTAAAAGTCGGGTTTGATTTTCACCAGGAGGTCGCCCTTTTTGACCTGATCGCCCTCCTGGAAGGGGAGCGCCAGGATCTCGCCGTAAACCGAGTCGGGGGTGATTTTCACCTCGACCTCCGGCTGGATCTTGCCCGTGGCGGTCACGAGCTGGGTGATATCGCGGACGACCGCTTTTTCCGTTGTCACCGCCGTGGCTTCCTTGCCTCCGCGGCGAAAGACCAGGGCGAGGACAACGAGAAGGACGAAGATGGCTCCGCCGATGATCAACCATTTGGCCGGAGATTTTCGGCGCGGCGCGAGGACGGGAGACACGGAAGGACTCTGGGTAGATTGAAGCGGAGAGGCTTGGGCCATGGAGATCAGCGGGTGGAGCGGGCAGCCTTGGAGAATGTCGGATGCAAAGCAAGCGGCGCGATGCAAGGAAATAACCCCGGCGGCGCGCGGTAGAGAAGGGAGACCGCGCGGCGCCTAGGCCGTTCCTTTCTCCTGCTCGGCCCAGAGCGCGGCGCCGACAATGCCGGCCTCGTTGAACAACCGCGCCGGCATGACCTTGGCGCGAAGCTGCAGATAGCGGAAAAATTTTTCATGGCGCGCGCTGATTCCGCCGCCGATGATGATGCGCTCCGGCCAGAGGACCCTTTCCAGCAGCTGCAGGTATTCGTTCAGGCGCCGGCCCCATTCTTCCCAGGAAAGGTCTTTCTTTTTGCGGACCGAGGCAGCCACGTGCTTTTCCGCATCCTTGCCTTTGAACGGCAGGTGGCCTAGTTCGCAGGGAAAAACCACCCCGCGGTGAAACAGCGCCGAGCCCACCCCGGTGCCGAGCGTGACCATGAGCGCCTTGCCGAGGAAGCCGCGGCCGGCGCCGAATTTCATCTCGGCCAGGCCGGCCGCCGCCGCGTCATTGATCAGGGCCACCGGACAGTGCGTCGCCCGGGAAAACAACCGGTGCGCATCGAGGCCGATGAACCGCTTGTGCAAATTCGCCGAGGTCATGGTCCGCGGCCCGTGGATGACGCAAGGCAGCCCGATGCCGATCGGGCCGCGCCAGCCAAAATTCGCCGCGATTTCCGCGGCCAGCCGGGCCATTTTTTCCGGTGTGACCACCCGTGGCGTTTCGATGCGAAAACGCTCCGCCAGCAACCGGCCGGTCTGGGTTTCCACCGGCGCACCCTTGATCGCGGAACCACCGACATCGATGCCAAGAATCTTCATGAAACCTCGAAATTATGGCTGATTGGACGCAAATCGCGAAGCATAATCTGCCGTTTCCGTTTCAAAATTCACATCCATCAGGGCCATGGGAATGACCGTGCCGCAATTCGTCCGCCGTCGCCGGCCGCACCGCGATGATTTCCACTTCGAAAGTCAGATCCAGGCCCGCCAGGGGATGATTGGCGTCGAGCAAAACCTCGTCTCCCTCAATTGCCGCAATGGTCACGACCGGCGCGGCGCGGTCCTCCCCGGCGCGGAATTGATCGCCGACGCGCAGCTCGCCCATCACCGGCAGCCGGCTCCGCGGCACCCGGTGGACCAGGCCGGGGTCGCGCGGGCCGTAGGCCTGAGCGGCGGCAACCTGCACGCGTTTTTTCGTCCCGGCCGGCACGCCCCGCAGCTGCTCGTCCAGGCCGTCGATGATCTGACCCGCGCCCTCGAGGTAAATGACCGGCGCGCCGCCGTGCGAAGTGTCCAGCACACGGCCCTGCGGATCGCGCAAAGTGAAATGGAAGGTGACGACGTTCGCGGCCATGATGCACTCTACCCTTCCTGCCGCAGGACTTCGAGCGGCGGATGATCGGCCACGCCACGGTTGGCCAGCCAACCGGTGACCACCGTCGCCGCGGTCACACCAGCCACGCCGGCGACGAGCACGAACGGCGGCACGACCAGCGGCGCTTCAAAAACAAAATGCGCCAGCAGCCAGCCGGCCGCCACCGCCAACAGGCCGCCGGTCACCGCCGCCAGGGCGCCCAGCAGGGCATATTCGGTGAACTGGATTTTCCGCAGCTGGGCCCGGGTGGCGCCGAGCGTGCGCAACAGCACCGTCTCGCGCAGCCGCTGCGACCGCCCGGACAGCACCGCGCCTGCCAGCACCACCACCCCGGTGGCGACGGTGAAGACGGCCATGAAGCGGACGACAAATTCCACCTTGGAAAAAATTCCGTCCAGCGTTTGCAGCACAAGGGCAAGGTCGATGGCGGAGACGTTGGGAAAGCTCCGGGTCACCGCCTGCTGCACCCGCGCGGAGTCCGCCGGCGCCGGCACCCGCACCGCCACGAGATAGAACTTCGGCGCGGCCTCGAGCACGCCATCGGGAAAGACGATGAAAAAGTTCGGCTCCAGCCGGCGCCAGTCGACCTCGCGCAGGCTGGCGACGACGGTCTTGACCGGCACGCCCTGAACATCGAAGTCCAACTCGTCGCCGAGTTTCAGCTGCATGTCCCGCGCCAGGCCGCTCTCCACCGAGACCGGCACCACCGCCGCGCCCGGCCCGGTCCGGCCGGTGAATTTTCCCGCCATAAGCTTTTCCGTTTCGACAAGATGGTCGCGATAGGTCGAGCGGTACTCGCGCCGCAGGGTCCAGCCCGGGAGGTGCACGCTGCGGTCGTGCAACAGCTCGTCCACCGGCCGGCCCTTCACCGCGGCCAACCGCATCGTCACGATCGGCGAGACGGAGAGCGCCGGCGCGCCCTGCGCCACGAGCAATTTTTGCAGCGGCTCGATCTGGTCGTCCTGAATGTCGAAAAAGAGCAAATTCGGCCGGCCGCCGGCGTCGGCCGAGCGCAACTGCCCGAGCAGGGTGGCGCGGGTCAACACCATGGTCAGGATCAGCGCCGCGCCCAGCCCGAGCGAAACAAGAAGAAGCACCGTCCGGTTGTTGGGCCGGTAAAGATTGGCCAGGCCCTGGCGCCACTCGTAGGGCGCGGTTTTTGGAAAAAACCTCCGCGCCGCCCACGTCACCGCCCGCGCCAATCCGGCCAGGACAGCAAAGCTTCCCCCCAAGGTGGCGGCAAACCCCAGGCCCACCGCCGGCCGCGGCGCCTGCAGCACGGAGAATGCCGTCACGGCCAGAACAATCAGGACGTACAATCCCGCGCGCCAAGGATCGCGCCGGGCGGATCCCTCGGCGAACTCCGCACGCAGCACCGCCAGCGGCGGGACCCGGCGGACCGCCAGAAGCGGCAGCAAGGCGAAGAGCACGCAAATCGCCATCCCCGCCCCGGCCCCGCGCGCCACCGCCAGCCAGGAAATGAAAAAGTCCACCTGCACCGGCAGCAGGCCGCGTACCAGCGCCGGCAATGCCAGCTGGATCGCCACGCCCAGGGCCGCCCCCGCGGCCGCGCCGACGGCGCCCAGCGCCAGCCCTTGCAGGAGATAGATGGCGAAACCCTGCCGCGCGCTCGCGCCGAGGCAGCGCAGCACCGCCACGGTCGGGAGTTTCTGCCGCACATAAACCTGCACCGCGCTGGCCACGCCGATGGCGCCGAGCAACAAGGCGACAAAACCGACCAGGCTGAGAAACGCGTCCACGTTGGTCATGGCCCGCCCCAGTTCGCGCTTCCGCCCCGCCACCGTCTCGACACCCAGCCGTTCGCCGGAAAATTTTTCCCGCAGCGCGGCGGCGACGGCCTCGGCGTCGCGGCCCGGCGGAAGTCTCAGCAAGGTTCGATACCGCGCGATGCTGCCGGCGTTGAGCAGCCCGGTGGCGGGAATGGCGCCGAGCGGGACGAAGGCCCGGGGCGCGAACAGCCCGCCCGCGACCGATTCGCCGGGAATTTTTTTCAGCGCGCCGGCAACGACGAAGGAGCTGCGACCGAGCTTGACCGGGTCGCCCGGCTTGACCCCAAACTGCGCCATCAGCGTGTCCTCCAGCACCGCGGCGTCGTCCCGGGTGCGCAGCTGCGCCGCCACGCCCGGCGGCTCGGTGAGAAATTCACCGTAAAAGGGAAACTCTCCCTCGACCGCCCGCACCTGGACCAGCCGGGTCTGTCCGCCGGAGGCGGGAAAAACCATCATCGAGGTGAACGACACCTCGTGCGCCTCCTCCCCGCCCAGTTCGCGGAGGAAGTTCTCCACCGCCGCCGGCAGCGGCTGGCGCGAGGTCACCCCCAGGTCGGCGCCGAGCAGCTGCTTGGCCTGGTCGTCGATCGCCTGGCGGAGATTGGCGGTGAATGAACCGATGGCGACGAGCGCGGCGATGCCGAGCACGA
>DASRHD010000126.1:0-2277 GCA_035650695.1 Opitutaceae bacterium | reverse complement strand
CGCGTCGATCCGCTACACCACCGACGGCAGCACGCCCTCGGAGACGGTGGGTACGGTTTATTCCGGGCCGGTCAGCATCAGCAACACCAGCAGTCCGACCACGCTTACGGCCATCGCCTACAAGACCGGCCTGACCGATAGCCCGATTACTTCCGGGGTCTACACTATCACCACCGGCGGCACCACGACGCTCAACTTCGAAGCGGAAAGCCTGAGCTACACCGGCAGCGGCGCCACCACCTCGGTCCAGACGGACACCAACTCCAGCGGCGGCAAGTGGGTCGAACTCGCCGGCAACAGTGTGGGCGACCACATCGACTTCACCGTGCCCAACGTCCCCGCCGGCACCTACCAGCTGAAGATGGAATGGAAGGGCAACAACAACCGCGGCATCCTCCAGCTCTCGGTCGACGGCGCCAACCTCGGCTCCACGCTCGACCAGTACTCCTCGGGCCAGACCTATCCGACCACGACCTTCGGCAACGTCACCTTCAGCGCCGCCGGCAACCACGACGTGCGCCTGACGGTCACGGGCAAGAACTCCGCTTCCAGCGGCGAAGCTCTCTCCGCCGACAAGTTCACTTTTGTCGGACAGTAACCCATCCGAATCCGGCGCGCCGATGATTTTCTGCGCGCCGGTATTTTATGAATCTCGCTCCATCATTGGGCCTCCGGTGGTGGAGCGAATTTTTCTGGATCGGCCTCTGCCTCTGCCGTAGTTCCTCCACTTCAATCGCTCCATAATGAAAATCTCTGCCTTGCTCTGCCTTGGTCTGGTTATGCTCAGTTATACCGCCTGCCAATCGCCTCAAACAAACCTCGAAGCGCCTTCCGTCGCCGCCGTCATGGCAAAAAAAGAGGAAGCCGGCCGCGCCTGCGCCCGCGTCGTGCTCGACGGCGACAAAATCATGAGCGTGCACCTGCACGGCACAGATTATCTCGCCGCCTTGAAAAAGATCGACGTCTCCAGCTGCCCGGCCTCGTTTCGCACCGCCTGGGAGGCTTATTGCGCCGCTTGGGAACAAAAACTGAAAGCGGAAAACGCCGGCGAAGACACGCTTGACCTGATCTCCATGTGGAAAGGCGAAATCGGCGACCTCACGGAGACTTATCGGCATCTGGAGGCGTACGATACCGAACCCGCCTGGGAGCGCTGCGTGCAGGCCGCAGCCGCCTCCGGCGTGCCCGCCCGCTGATCCGCCCACGGCGCGGGCGGTAGTCTGCGTTAACCCGAACGGCAAGCCGCCCGCGACTCTGGCCCGGCGCCGTCAGCCTACGACCGCATCAGCATCTCCCAGCCGATCAACCCTCCCAGCGCGACAAGGGTGATGGGAATTCCCAGGCGGGCAAAGTTCCAAAAAGAGAGGATGATGCCCCGTTCGCGCGCCTGGTGAACCACGATGATGTTGGAGACGCTGCCGATGATCAGCAGGCTGCCGCCGAAGCTGTTGGCCAGCGCCAGGGCATACGCCGCGACCGGACCGGAAAGATGGGCGACTTTGAGCAGCAGCATGACGGCGGCGGAATTGCTGATGAGATTGGAGAGGGTGGCCGTGACCCAGACGAGGTTGGGGGGCGCGCTCAACTCGAAGCCGCGATGCGCCAGCCAGAGCACCGCCTGGTCGCCGTAGCCGGTGGCCTGAAACACACCGGTGACAACGAACAGGCTCATGAACAGCACCAGAATCGGCCAGTCCACCAGACCGAGCAGTTCCTTGGTGCGAAATTTCGGACTGGCCAGATGAATGCCCGCCGCGGTCAGAGCCACGATCTCCTTGGGCAGGGTGGTGAAGAACAGACCGATGACCAGGACGAGAATGACCAGGCCCTTGACGGTGTGAGCCCGATCGAGCGGTTGCGCAACCGCACCGGTGTCGGCGCGAACGGCGGCGATGTCGCCCCAACCGCGGCGTGACAGCAGCCAGATGATGGCGTAGGCGCCGCCGAGCGCAAAAAGGACCGGTACGAGGCTCCACGCCGCATACGGCGCGAAGGCCAGTCCGGCGATCTGGGCGATCATCATGCCCTGGGGATTTCCCACCAAGGTGGCGCCGGCGCCGATGTTGCTGGCCACCGCCAGGGCGACGAGAAAAGGCACGGGATCGAGCTGCCGCCGCGACAACGCCTCCGCAATGATGGGAGTGAAGACAAAGCAGACAATATCGTGATTGAGAAAGGCGGAGAGACCGGCGGTGGCGAGCATGAGCACGAGCAGGAAACGCGCGGGATATTCCAAGCGCCGGGAAACGCCGGCGGCCACGGCGTCGAAAAAACCTG